>DGEQ01000039.1 GCA_002386045.1 Hungateiclostridiaceae bacterium UBA3922
TCCTACAAATTCTTGACGCTATCAGTAATGCACGTTGCTGGAAAAAAACGTGATATTCGGGTATACTGATAAAAGCATGCAGCAGGCAGGTCTGCCTGTTCAGTGAATATCCGGCCAGGGGAGAGCACTGTTGAAAAAGGATGCACGCTTTTATTGGAACCTGTTTTATTCTGCATTCATATTGAGCGCTTTTACTTTTGGCGGCGGTTATGTGATAGTCGCTCTCATGCAGAAACGCTTTGTCAAAAAGCTGAAATGGATAGATGAGGATGAAATGCTCGACCTGGTAGCCATAGGTCAGTCGGCGCCCGGCCCGGTCGCCATAAACACATCCATCCTTGTGGGATACAGGCTGGCCGGCATCCCGGGCGCATTCCTCACGATCCTTGGCACAGTGCTGCCTCCGTTCATCACTATCACGGTCATTTCGTATTTCTACATGGCATTTCGCGATATTCCGATGATAAGGGCGCTTTTCAGGGGCATGCAGGCAGGTGTGGCCGCTGTTATAGCTGATGTGGTCATCAGCATGGCTGCAAGGATCATAAAAAGGAGAAAGTTGCTGCCCGTGATCGTAATGGCGCTGTCTTTCATCGCAGCTTCGTTTTTCGATCTGAACATAATCATCATCCTTCTGATCTCGGGACTGTTTGGGATATACACATCCCTGCGCGCCGGGACAAGTCCGGCTGCAGATGCGGTTGGGAATGCAGATGCGGTTGGGAATGAAGATACGGGCGCTGCTCCAGGTGCGCCTGCAGATGCTTATGATGCAGATGAAGACACGGACTCAGGACAAATGCCCTTCCGCGGCGGGAAGGAGGGGTCCTGATGATGCTGCTCAGGCTTTACTGGAGCTTTTTCATAGTCGGCCTGTTTAGCTTCGGCGGAGGATATGCGGCTTTGCCGCTCATACAGGAGCAGGTGGTCAGGAGCAACTCCTGGCTGACCCATGCCGAGTTCATGGATATCCTGACAATATCGCAGATAACGCCGGGCCCTATAGCGATCAATGCTTCCACATTCGTCGGCGTCAAAGTGGCGGGTATCCCCGGGGCTATCGCTGCAACCGCCGGCTGTATCACACCCTCCTGCATCATCGTGCTCATACTTGCAGTGCTGTATTACAGGTTCAAAGGACTGCGCCTGGTCCAGGGCATTATAAAAGGCCTCCGCCCTGCGATCGTAGCGCTGATAGCCGCCTCCGGCCTGTCCATCCTTGCTGCGGCACTTTTCGGCACCGACAGCTTCTCATACAGCCTCTCGGGCATGGACTTTGCAGCCTTAGGGCTGTTCATCGCCTGCCTGTTTACGCTGAGGAAATTCCGGCCGGACCCGATCCTCGTGATGCTGGGAGCCGGCATCATCGGCGTGATAGTATATTCAATCTGAGTTTTCTTAGTCTGAGGTTTCTTATGCTGTCTGAGTTTTCTTATGCTGAAATCCCGTTTCAAATTTTTCCGTGTTTTTTGTGACGTTTTTCAACTTTTCGGAGCCCATCAGCTTGTTATTTCCATTTTTGCTGTACATAATACACCTCAATCTGGCCTTATGTAAATCATCTGCACTTTGGAACGGGCATTCCAGTTATGTCCGTATAATGGTGTAAATTGAAGAAACGCTCAAAAAAGCCAGACCAAAGCTTCTTGAAATAGCCCAGGAGCAGATAAAGCTGATAAAAGCAGCATAGTTCAATCAAACAGAATTTGCGGAGAGTGTACAGTAATGCAGAGATTATGCAGTGGTTACGGAGATCATACAGTAATTGCAGAGATCGAACAGTAGTTGTGGAGAGCATGCAGTGGTTGCGGAGAGTATGCAGTAATGCAAAGATGCACAGGATTTGCAGAGTGATGCAGGATTTTGAGAGATTATGCAGTGGCTGCGGAAAGCATACAGTAATACAGGGATTATACAGCAGCTACAGGCGTCACTTCTGCAGCTTAGGACGCCCCATTGATTACGGACGGCCCTATATATTCACCTTTTTCCAGAACGTCGGGGCAAACAGCAGCAGTATCGGGAATATCTCGAGCCTGCCCGCGATCATGCAGAAGGAGAATACGGCCTTGCTCAGTACCGAGTAAGACGAGAAGTTCCCCAATGGCCCGACGATCCCGAGGCCCGGCCCTATATTGCCGATGCTGGCAGCAACGGCAGTGAAATTCGATACCATGTCTTTCCCCTCAAAAGATACAATAAGCAAAGCCACCGCAAAGATGCATATGAATGCGAAGAAGAAAACTGCGACTCCGGACATCACTTCATCATCGACCGTCTTACCGTTGAGCCTGACAGGAGAAACAGACCTGGGATGGATGATCCTGTGTATCTCACGCCGCACCAGCTTCATCAGCAACACGATGCGGATACACTTCATACCGCCAGCGGTGGAACCTGCACTTCCTCCGATGAACATCAGCAGCACAAGTATGGCTTTGCTGAATGACGGCCACAGGTTAAAGTCAGTGGTAGAATAGCCGGTCGTCGTAATAACCGAACTGACCTGGAACGACGAATGCCTGAGGGCTTCCGGGAACGACCCGGACACCTTTCCCGTGAGGTCAAGGGCGATCAGGACCGTCGAGACCAGGACAGCCCCAAGGTAGAATCGGAACTCCGCATCGCGGAAATATGATTTCAGGTTCCCCCTGATCGCCTGGTAATGCAGGGCGAAATTGATGCCGAACAGCAACATGAACACCGTAATTATCACTTCGGCAAACTCATTGCTGTATGCCCCTATACTCGCATTTTTGATCGAAAATCCGCCTGTCCCGGCGGTCCCGAGTGCGTGTACCACGGAGTCATAAACAGGCATCCCCGATATGATGAGCAGAACGATCAGCGTCACTGTCATGCCTGAATATACCAGGTAAAGGATCTTCACGGTCTGCCTGATCTTCGGCACGAGTTTGCCGGGATTGGGCCCCGGACTTTCAGCTACCAGCATATGTACATTATTGGGCTTGACCGACGGAAGCACGGCCAGCATAAGCGCCAGCACACCCATGCCCCCGACCCAGTGGGTGAAGCTCCTCCAGAACAGTATGCCCCTGGGCAGGCTTTCTACATCCGCCAGGATCGACGCTCCCGTCGTCGTAAATCCCGATACTGATTCAAAAAATGCATCCATGGGTGACGAAACTGCGCCACTGACCAGGAAAGGCAGCGCCCCGAACAGCGAAATAAAAAACCAGGACAGCGCGACAACCGCAAAACCGTCCCGGGCATACATCTGGCTGTTCTTCGGTTTCAGCAGGTGAAGCAGGAAACCGGC
>DGEQ01000112.1:0-4388 GCA_002386045.1 Hungateiclostridiaceae bacterium UBA3922
GGTTTCACCATATGATGCGGAAGTGAATATAATGCACTATCAATGATGAATAAGGTGAGTTTTATGTGGTATACCGTCCAATCCGGCGATTCGATATTTTCAATAGCGCAAAGGTTCGGCATTTCATCCCGCCAGTTGATGACGGCGAACAAGATCGCGGAGGGCGAAGTACTGGTGCCGGGCCAGAGGCTGTTCATACCGGTGCAGATCCAGAAAGTCATTACATACACGGTGCAGCCTGGGGATTCCCTGTACAGGATCGCACGGCAGTACAATACCCTCGTGGAAAGCATCATGGTCCTGAACGGGCTCCAAAGCACAACCATCGATGTGGGCCAGCGCCTTGTCATACCACAGTACACCGAAGCCGTGGTCAACGTCGGCAGGGCCAATATCCGCACCGGTCCGGGAACAGGCTACAACATTGTCCAGTCGGTCGTATCCGGGGCAAAACTCCCGGTAATCGAAACATCCCGCGACTGGCTGAGGGTTTCCCTCCACAACGGGAATACAGGCTGGATCTCCCGTAATCTCACGAGCTTCAGGACTTACGACGGATCCAGGCCCATCCTTGACATAATCGGCTTTTACACGCTGGAAGAAGGTCCGGCGCTCCCGGGTTCGTTCCGCTCGTTTGCCGACAATACCGCGAGCCTGACTTCGGTCCCCCTGTTCCTGTACAGGTTCGACCGGAATGACCCGACTTCGATAGAGAAATTCGGCGAGTTCACGGACAACGATATCGAAATACTGGTCTCCGTTGCCCACAGGAACAACATAATGATCCTTCCGGTCGTACACAACCTGCTGTACGAGTCAGGCGGCCAGGAAGCTAGCCGTGCGGTCGTGAGTGCGATGGTGGCGACCCCGCAGACAAGGAGCACTGCCATCAACAATATCATCGCCCTCATCGACAGGTTTGGTTTCGACGGCGTCAACATAGACATCGAAGATGTTTACATGGAAGACAGCGGCAGGCTTTCCCAGTTCTATACGGAACTTGGCAGCGCGATGCGCGCCAGGGGCTACTTCCTTTCCGCATCGGTCCCGTCGAGGATCAGGGATTACCCGCCATTCAACCCGTTCTCTGACCCGTTCGACTATTCGGCAATAGGCGCAGCCGTGGACCAGTTCATCGTCATGCTGTACAACGAGCACGGCTGGCCTGGCAGCGGCCCGGGGCCAGTCGTATCCAGCGGCTGGATGAACAAGGTTATCGGCTATACGCTGACAAAAATGCCGGCTGGCAAAGTCGTTGCAGCCATATCGGTGTTCGGCTTCGATTTTGACCTGGCAACCGGGCGGAATACATACGTGACCTATGAAATGGCGGCAGAACTGGCTGCAAGGTATAACTCGGAGATCATATTCGACCAGGACACCCTCACGCCCATGTTCTCATATACCGATGAACAGGGAAACCCGCACGAGGTCTGGTTCGAAAACAGCGAAAGCGTGATCGCGAAAATGCGGCTGGCCTGGCAGCAGGGCATCAGCGGCGTTGCATTGTGGAGGCTCGGCATGGAGGATCCGTCGGTGTGGCAGCGCATCCGGTCCGACATCGTGGTAAAGAGGATAATTTATTAGGACACGCCACAGCCCAATCCAGGGGACGGTTGGAGTCCGGATTTCAGACCGGTTTGGTGAGCACTTTGGTATCAGCAGCAATATCCGGTTTGCCGCTCTTCCAAATTTTGCTTGTAACCTGCAGGCTAACATGATATAATATGCTCGTATCTACTGATACAGAAAAACCAAGTGATTTAATGAGTTTGCCGACTGAAACCTCCTTGTCTTCCCGGATAAAAGAGGAATTAAGTCCAAACCAGTTAAATCCGAAAGACCAGGAGGTTGGATTATGCCCGACAAAACATTGATTTGCAAGGATTGCAACCAGGAGTTCGTCTTTACTGAAGGCGAGCAGGCTTTCTACAAGGAAAAGGGGTTCGAGAATGAACCTCAGAGGTGCCCCGAGTGCAGGAGAGCCAGGAAAGCCCAGAGAAGGAACAGCAGCTTCGGCAATCAGCCGGGAAGCAGGTATTCCACGGGAAGCAGATGGTAACCTCATCCAGTTGTTCCATGTGCTGATTTCATGCGGTAACTCCAGCCGGCGATTTGCAGAAGCAGAACGTCCATCCTGACCACCGCAGCGGTGGTGCAGGCCGGCCGTACCCGCTGAGTTGCATGACGCCGGAACGATACAGGCTGATCACGTTCGAAAACCGAAACCGAAAGCCGGATACCGGATAACGGTAATGCAGGCCGGCGATTTGTCACAAAAGACAAATATAATAACAGCAGGCGCATAAAATGCGCATATCGTGAATCAACAGGCACATACCGCGGAAAAAGCGCGTACTGCAGGGAGAGTCGGAAGACTCTCCCTTTCCTGTTCACATGACCCACATCGTGTTCGGAAAACCTGCATTTTCTCCTTTTCTTTTACACTTACAGCAAATGATATATAATAATTATTACATGTTATTCACATTCTTTCGGATACATGGCCGATGTTTCATTCTAATCAAGCCCGAGGTGGTTTTATGAAAAATATGCCGTTGTATGAGGTCAGAAAGATCAGATCAATAAAGGAAATGCTTGAAACCAGCGTCGAACTCTATTCAGACAAGGCTGCATTCCTGTATAAGCCGAAAGGAAACGACAGGTACGTCCCTGTTACATACCGGCAGTTTAAGGACGATGTCGATGCCCTTGGCACAGCGATGATCGATCTAGGTCTGAAGGGCGGAAGGATAGCCATCATTGGTGAAAACCGCTATGAATGGGCCGTTTCATATATGGCAGCGGTGAATGGCACAGGGATAGTGGTGCCGCTGGACAAGGACCTTCCTGAAAATGAGATCGAAAGCCTGCTGGTCAGGTCAAAGGCTGATGCTATAATATATTCGGGCCACCTTGAGGACAGCATTTCGCACATAGCAAAACGCCTGGATTTCGTCAGGTATTACATAACCATGGACGAACTGGCTGATGGAAACAGAGATAAAGCCGGACCGCAGGAAGTCCCGGGGAATAGGCCTCAACCGGCATTCAAGGAATTCAGGGTACTCGTTGAAAAAGGCAGGAAAATGGTTGCGGATGGCTGCAGGGATTTTACAGACGCTCAGATCGATCCCGAGGCGTTCAGTATCCTTCTGTTCACTTCGGCAACTACTGATACGTCAAAGGCGGTAATGCTCTGCCACAGGAACATAGCAGAAAATCTCATGGCAATGAGTTCGATGGTAAAAATCTACTCCGAAGACATCTTCCTTTCAGTCCTGCCCCTTCACCACACGTACGAGAATACATGTGGTTTCCTCTGCCCGCTTTATCTCGGAGCCACGGTCGCATACTGCGAAGGTCTGAGGCATATAGTCAAAAACCTGCAGGAAGCGAAGGCCACTATGATGCTCGGAGTACCGCTGATATACGAATCCATCTACAAAAGGATCTGGGAACAGGCCGCCAAAAACCCGAAAATGCTGAAAAAACTGAAGCTTGGACTGAAGCTCAGCAGTTTCCTTGGAAAAATCGGGATAGATATAAGGAGGAAACTCTTTGCCCCGATCCATGACAATTTCGGAGACAATGTCAGGCTGTTCATCAGCGGAGCAGCAGCTATCGACCCTGAGGTTGCCAAAGGTTTCAGGGATTTCGGCATCAATTTCCTGCAGGGTTATGGGTTGACAGAATGCAGCCCGATCGTCGCACTGAACAGGGATGTGGATTTCAGGGACGATGCGGCGGGATTGCCGCTGCCTGGCCTTGAAGTAAGGATAGACGGCGCCGGGAGCGACGGCGTCGGGGAAATCGTCGTCAAAGGTCCAAGCGTCATGCTCGGATATTACGAAGACCCCGAGAGTACTGCAAAAGCCATCAGGGACGGCTGGTTCCATACGGGAGACCTTGGATATATCGACAATGACGGGTTCATCCACATCACCGGCAGGAAAAAGAACGTAATCGTCACCAAAAACGGCAAGAACATCTATCCTGAAGAAATCGAAGCACTGCTGAACAAAAGCCCGTATATAAAGGAATGCATTGTCTACGGCAAAGATGATCCGGTTTACGGCGATGTCGTTGTTACAGCGACGATAGTGCCTGACATGGATTTCATCGAAGCCGAAAACGGCGGCAAGAGGCCAGGCGATGAAGAATTGCGCGAAATCATCCGCAGGGAAGTGAAAGAAGTCAACAAGAGCCTTGTCACATATAAGTATGTCAGGGACTTTGACCTGCGCTTCGAGGAATTTGCAAAAACAACCACCAGGAAAATCAAACGTTATGTGAATAGCTGACGCACCAGACGGGGCACGAAATCTGCTAACGAAAAAAGACAGGGGAAGCGTGAATACCATGGAAAAACAGGAAAAACAGGAAAA
>DGEQ01000112.1:4545-4672 GCA_002386045.1 Hungateiclostridiaceae bacterium UBA3922
AAAAACAGGAAAAACAGGAAAAACGGGACATCCGGGAAATACAGGAGGTTGGGGAAAACCAGGAAAACCATGCAGATCAGCAGGATCAACTGAAAACAGAAACGAGAAAAAAAAGAGTCAGAACGCC
>DGEQ01000128.1 GCA_002386045.1 Hungateiclostridiaceae bacterium UBA3922
AGATGTGTATAAGAGACAGGCATACGTCAGTGTGAACGGCTTCTCGCACACTATATGCTTTCCTGCCTTTGCAGCAGCGATCGCCATTTCCTTATGTTCAAAGGTGGGAGTCCCGATATCGACCACGTCGATATCATCGCGCTCCATAATGGTGCGCCAGTCGTAGGTGACCTCTTCGTAGCCCCATCTTTTCGCAAAATCCTCAAGCGGAGTCTTGTTGCCCGCGATAACTTTCAGCACGGGCTCGAATTCCGTGTCGAAAAACTCACTCACCCTGCGCCATGCATTGCTATGCGCCTTCCCCATGAAGCCGCCGCCTATCATGGCTATGTTTATCTTCTTCTTTCCCATGGATAGCCTCCTTTCACTTCCAGGATGTCCGGGCTTCCTGCAGGCTCCGTCTTCCTGCGTTGTTCTTGCCGCAGTGCGGATCCTGCCAGGAATGTCCCTTCATGCTGCCTTGATTATCCCTTCATGCTGCCCGGATCATTTAAAATTTGCAGCGATCTTCTTCAGGTTCTTCACACTGATGGCTACAGCCTCTTCCTCCATACCCAGCCACTCGGGTGCCGGCGCGTCGATCTCAACGGCGAGGAATCCCTTGTAGTTCGCCTTGTGGAGCAGTTCAGCCAGTTTCATGTTGTCGACCATGCCGAATCCCACAGGTACGCCGCAGAAGAAGTACCAGTCAGTGGGTTTTGCTGTCGGATGCATCTTCAGGTCCTTGATGTGGGTCGAGAACGTGTAAGGTGCAAGCTTTTCCATCCCTGCCACCGGATCGTCCAGCAGGCGGAGGAAATTGCCGGTGTCGAAGTTGATGCCGAAATTGGGGGAATCTACTCTCTCGATGATTTCAAGCATCTCATCGGACGTATAGTCGATGTGGTTTTCGGCAGCCAGCTTCACACCATGTTCTTCTGCGATTTTGACCGCTTCCTTGTACATGGGTACGAGCCTTTCGATGTGTTCGCGGTGATTTTCATGGCGCCAGTCGAATGCAGACCCGGTGATGCGCATTACGTCGGTGCCGAGAAGGCGCGTCTTGGGTATCAGCGACTTCATTTCTTCAAATGCATCCGGGTTCAACCCGCGTTCCAGTCCGTTCGGATGTCCCCATGCAAACACCGTGTCGAAGCCGTATTCCTTCAGCTTGGCGCCGAGTTCTTTAAGGTAGCCGTCGTCAAGGCTGGGGAGGAAACAGGTCTCAAGTGATACGCCATCTACGTCGAGCTTCTTCGCGAATTCCAGGAAGTCATCTACGGTCCAGAGCCTTTCAGGCTTTTCCTGGAAATCGTACACTTCCCCGAAATACCTGTGGAAACAATAACTGTCGATTCCTACCTTCATATCTAACCCTCCTGTTGTTTTGTTTTTTATGATTTCCAATTTGCCATCCGACATGCAGCCGGCTGTAAATTTGGCTGCCGTTCGGATCATCGTCCTGTTTATGTACGAAATGCAAACAGATACCCGCCGCCAGTACCGGCGGTGGATACCTGTTGCCTTGCATTATCAGAGTTCCCTGTCCTTCCTCTGGAGGAGCACAGCAGCGATAATGATGACGCCCTTGAATGCATTTATGAGGTACACGTTCACGCCGAGCAACGTGATCATGTTGTTGATTATGCCCAGGATCAGCATACCCCAGAGCGCGCCTGATATCCTGCCCTTGCCGCCTTCCATCGAGATCCCGCCTATGACTGTCATCGCTATGGCGTTCAGTTCATAAGCGTTTCCTGACGACGTCGAGTTGATGGAGCCCATACGCGAGCTTTCGACGATCGCGGCTACCGAGATCGCCAGTCCCAGGAGCGTATATGCCAGGACTTTGACCCTGTCAGTGTTTATACCGGAAAGGCGAGTGGCCTTTTCGTTGGACCCCACTGCGTAAATGTGCCGTCCGATTTTCGTGTATTTCGATATGAACCAGAACAGCACGAACATCACTGCGTAATAGACGACAGGCATCGGTATCTTGCCGAACAGCATGTAGTTCGATATCTGGATGTAGAACGGCGCCTTCGTCTTGTCAAGGTAAAAACCACCGCCCTGCATGTAGAACATGCACAGTGAACGGTAGATATACATCATACCCAGCGTCACGATAAATGAAGGAACACGTCCTTTCGTGACTATGATGCCTGTGATCGTGGACATGGCACAGCCTGCCAGGATCCCAAGGATAAGTCCCAGCACCACGTTGCCGGTATTGTTGACGAACGAGACCGTGATGGCTGCAACCGCCACCATCTGTGCACCGACAGACAGGTCGATATTGCCGGATATGATCACGAACGACATTCCCAGTGCTATGATGCCTATGACCGCGTGGTTGCGAAGGATGTTCATGAAGTTCTGGAACGACAGGAACTGAGATCCTTCAGCGATCGTACCGGCAATGATCATCGCGATTACTACCAGGACAATGCTGTTGTTGCTCACAACCTTTTTCAGAGAATCGAGTCTCTGCTTGGAAACTGTGTTTTGCATCTTCCCCTACTCCCCAAATCTTTGATTTAGCTGTCTGTTTCAGACTGTTAGTTCAAGCTGCCTCCCGTCGACAGTATCATGATGTTCTCTTCTGTCAACTGGTCGCGGCTCAGCTCTCCCCGCAGTTCCCCGTGGTACATTACGAGGCAGCGGTCACACAGCCTGATTATTTCCTGTGCCTCTCCTGAAGTTACGATAATGCCGATCTTCTGCCTGGCAAGCTTCATTATCTCGGTGTAAATCTCGTTTTTCGCGCCCACGTCCACGCCCTGCGTCGGGTTGGACATGATCATGACGTCCGGTTTTGCATTGAGCCACTTCGAAAGGACGCACTTCTGCTGGTTTCCGCCTGACAGGCTCGTTATTTTGCAAAACAGGCTGTCAGTTTTGATCCTGAGTTTTTCAACAAACTCTCCGGCAATAGTCCTTTCTTTTTTGCGGCAGAGACGTATACCGCGGCGGCATTTTTCCAATACCGTTATATTTATGTTGTCCTGGACTGACAGATCCTTGATGATCGCGTTTTCCTTACGGTTGGGCGGCAAAAAACCTATCCCGAGCTTTTTGGCATGGGACGGATGGCGGACCGTCAATGGTTTTCCGTCCTTGAGCACCGTTCCCGTGTGGCGCAGGTCGCCGAACAGCGCACGGACCATTTCATCCTTTCCGTCGCCAAGAAGCCCTGTGATCCCGAGGATCTCTCCTTCCCTCAGTGTGAAACTGACCCCTTTTACCCGGTTGCCCACCGTGAGGTCCCTGACTTCCAGCAAAACCCTTCCGATTTCGCGTTCCTCGTAGACCTGCTGGTTGAGCACATCTTTGCCGACCATCATCCTCGCCAGGTCGGCCTGATTTATCTTGGTACCGTCCGGCTGGGTTATGCTGCCGGAAGCTACATTCTCCCCGTTCCGCAGGACGGTATAGCTGTCACAGAAATCAACGACTTCCCCGAGCTTGTGCGAAATGAATATGACCGTTACATCATGATCCCTGGTAAGGCCGCGGATAATGTTGAAAACATTGTCTATCTCTTTCTGCGTAAGTGATGTCGTCGGCTCGTCCATTATTATCAGCCTTGCATCCATCAGCAATGCTTTTGCTATTTCAACTATCTGTTTGTACGATGTTTCCAGGTCCCGCATCATTGCCCTGGGATCGATGGAAACATTCATTTTACTGAATATTTTCGCCGTTTCCTCGCACATCTTCTTCGCGTCGAGCATCCCGTTCTTCCTGTGCAGTTCGCGTCCAAGGAACAGGTTCTCGTAGACCCTGAGGTCGTTGACAACGTTCAGTTCCTGGTGGATGAAAGCGATGCCCAGTGCCTGGGAGTCGGCTGGTGAGCTGATCCTCGCAGGTTCCCCGAACAGGTATATCTCTCCTGAATCTTTGGGGACAACTCCTCCGAGAATATTCATCAGCGTCGTCTTGCCCGCCCCGTTTTCGCCAAGCAGCGCGTGGATCTCGCCCTGCCGGACGTTGAGACTGACACCTTTCAGAACCGTAACCCCGCTGTACGATTTAACGATGTCCTTCATCTGCAATGAGAATTTTTCCATGCCGGTCTCCTCACTTATAACACTTCTGCCGTCACGTTGACACTACTGTGCTTACGTTGCTGTCCTCAAGTTTCCACCAAATCACAGCACAGCTGTGATCCTGCCGGTAAAAGCTTCTGTCTGCCGGCGATCCTGCTGTTTGCCGGCCCCTGCTGTCAAAACCAGTTGTTGACACTTACATCAGCATGCTTATACAGGAGACGGCTGCGCGCCGTCTCCCATATAATTTGTGGTTTGCATGCATTTTTCATGCGGGCGGGATCCTGTTAACGGATCCCTTCGCCCGGACCACCTTGTCCATTAGTACGGAGCGTCAGGTGTTATGCCATTTTCATCGAGCCATGCCTGGTAATTTGTGCGGTCAAGGTTCTTCGGAGGAATGATGACTTTCTTCTCATAGGTCTTACCTTCCTGGAGTCCTGCTGCCATCTCGACAGCCGTGATCATCATGTAAGGATCGTAGGTCTGTGATGAGATCCACATCTCAGGATACTGGTCCATTACCTTGAAGTAAGCCTGTGATCCGCCGCCGCCGGTGATGACCTTGATCTCGCCCATACGACCGGCTTCGTTGATAGCCTGGATAAGGCCGATGGAAAGCTCGTCGTCGGTAGAGTAGATCCCGTCGATACCGCTCGGATATGCGGTCAGTATATCCGTCATGATGCGCAGTCCGGTCTCAGGAGCACCATTCTCAGCGCCGTACTCCTGGAGGATCTCGATTTCAGGATACTTTTCCTTGATAGTATCCCTGAAGCCGTTGACGCGCTGGTTGAAGATCTCTCCATATGCAGGGATGTTGGCTATAACGACTTTGCCTTTGCCGCCAAGTTTCTCTGCAATGTATTCGGCACCAAGGACTCCCATCGCATAGTTGTCTCCTGCTACATAGTAGTCAGGTTCAGTCGCGCCGAGAGTACGGTCGAAGTTGATCAGCGTGATGCCTGCGTCCTTGATCTTCTGTGCTGCCGTGCCGAGGGTGTCGTTGTGCGGCATCAGGACGATGATTTCGCAGCCAAGCTGAATCAGTTCGTCGATGTGGTTTGCCTGGGTGTTTTCATCTGCCGAAACCAGGAGCTTATAGTTGAGTCCCAGTCTCTTCGCGGTCTGGTCGGCTGCCCACTGTACAGCTGCAACCCAGCCAGTCGGAGCTTCAGGAACCGATATACCTACCAGGCCTTTTTCGCCGGTCGACGGTTTATCGCCGCTGTTGTCCGACGGGCTGTCCGACGGCGTATTGCCCGGAGTGTCAGCGGGCTGCTGCTTCTGTCCGCATGCTGCAAACGATACTGCCAGTACTACACACAGTAAGATTGCTAATAGTTTCCTCACTTTTCTTCCTCCTTGTTTGCGTTGTTGTTTATGTCACAAACGGCATATGCCGTATGTGCCGCCAAAAATCATCCGAAAACGGAACGCAGGAATCGCAGGCCGTTCCCTGCAAGGGTGTCCGGGCTATCCGCCAGCGGACGCCATAGTGATACAGCCCTTGCGATCTCTTTTATCCTGGGTGTGAAAGACTCAATAACGACAGGGCCGTCGTAATCCGCATCTTTTAAAGCTTCGCGGATCTCTTCCCAGTTGAAATGGTCTTCCCCCGGCGTACCGCGGTCGTTGGCACAGGCATGGAAATCGAATATCCTGCCCTTAGCGGAACGGATAGCGTCGGGGATCGATTTTTCTTCGATGTTCATATGGAACGTGTCGAGAAGGAATCCTACATTCTCATACCCGATTTTATCGAGGAAATGCAGGCCCTGTTCGACAGTGTTTATAAAATCGGTTTCGAAACGGTTCAGCGGTTCGATGGCCAGTTTTACGCCCCTGTTTGCGGCATACTCGGCAAGACGCTTCATGTTTTCGACAGCATGATCCATCTGGCGCTGTCTTTCTTCCCTGTCGGCAAGCCGAGTCCTTCCCACGGCCGCATACATCGGGCCCGCCACGTATGGCGAGCCCACTGCGGCCGCCATTTCGATCAGGCGTTTTCCATAGGCCATACCGTTTTCACGATACTCAGGCACATCGCTGCTGATGTCCCTGGTCTCGCCATATGCTCCGCAGACATGCACCCTTATGCCTGTCCGCTGTGCTTCGGCGGCCACTTTCTCGTCATCTATCAGCTCAGGCCTTTCCACAGCGATCTCATATATGTCGAACCCCAGTTCCTTTGCATGCTGCAGTTGTTCCAAATCTTCTGTTGTAAACGGTGATACCCAGATATACGAGCTTGCTCCAATCATCATAACATTTGCTCCATTGTTTGCCTTGTTTGTTTTTTCGTTCATTGCTGCTGTGAATCGCTGATGTCGTGCCTATGGAAATTCAATACGTTTTTGTTAGCCGGTAAATTTACAACTTGTTATAATCATTTTACATAAAATAATATATCAGTAGATTCGATTTATGTCAATAATAAACGATAAATTTCATTAAAATTCGATAATTATTATGAAATGTTCCAGTCCAAAAGAAAGGAAACGCTAACAAATAATAAGTGTCGATCTGGTAAGTGACAATCAAAGCAGCAAATCAGCAAAAACAAATCTAATAAAAAATACCCCGAACGGCAACATTGGGAAATGATCGGCCAAAGCGCCGTATCGGGGTAAATCTGCACTTAGTTTGTCGGCCAGGTATCCGGATACCGCTTAGTCAGGCAGGCGTTTACAGTTCGGTCACGCTGAAGCCGAAGACTTTTGCAAGCTGCCTCAGTTGCGGCCTGACATCGCCGACTATTATGAGCGAATGGTGCGAGCAAAGTTCGTCCATGACCCTGTGCCCGTCCTTATAACGGATCAGTGCGCCGTTCCTGCAGTCGGAACCCGGGTACTGCACGTAATCCTCTATCTCCGCCTCGATGACGCTCAGCTTCTTAAAGCCAGGATAAATCTTTGCCAGCGTCACTTTCCCCTTCGGGAAACGGCAGTCAACCATGACCGCATCATCATTGACTATCTCGAGGACCTTCGGGCGCAGCGTCCACTCGGTGCAGAAGCACCTGGGCGCAAGGCCGAAGTAGCCGCAGTGCACGCCAAGGGCGTGGTTGTCGGGATCATCGATGTCCGGGAACTTGTCGATTTTTTCATGTGCAAGGGCCGCCATGCCCACAAGGAACGGATACAGGTTCGTCATCATTATGGGCTTTTCGATGGAGCGGTAGATTATATACGTCGAAAGCAGCGTCAGCGTGTCTCCCTCGCACGCCCAGATGATATTGTCCCGTTCAAAGAGCATGTTCCATGCAAGGCACGGCGTCGTGTCGCAGTTGAACGACTCGTTCAGGCAGTTGGCGCCGACTCCCGCGACATCTCCGATCTCGTCGATGACTTCCTTTATGGCTATATATATCTTCACGGCGCGCAGGAATGCCGTCCGGCTTACGCCTTCCTGCCTGATGTCCCAGTCGGCGCTCACCTTCAGCGCCTCTTCGTCAGAGATCTGTTTCGCACGGTCGCCGACTGCCTTCCAGCTCCGGTATATCAGTTTGCAGCCGAACACTTCCTCCATCGTTTCGGTGCTTTCCTTCTCCCACCAGTAGAAACGCTTGAATATGTTGGCCTGCATCCCTTCGCCTGGCGAATCCTGGAACATGAGGAACTTAGCTCCCTGCTTAAGGCTCCGCTTAACGGCGATGGCCCTCAGGATCGTTTTTGCCATTTCGATGCTGTAGGGTGAAAATACCGTGCAGCCCAGGTCGCGCAGATAAGTGACTATCTCCCAGTCCCACATCTCCACGGTGCCGAACCGTGACGTAAGCACGACCATCGGCAGGTCATACGCTTTCATTTCTTCATTGTGGCGGAATGCCGCAAAAATCAGCTGCGGAAAAACAATGGCATCCGCTTCGGGCAGAGGATCTCCCACGCACACTTCGGGAAGGAACTCCGCCACATCCCCGTAATATTCACGGAGGCGCGCCATCTGATCCCTGAACTCCTGCCTTTCGCGTTCATTCGCTTCGGCGAAATACAATGGAACCAGACGTACTTTCATTTTTCATACCCCCTGGTACTTAAATTGATCGGTGTCAGAACGTTATTACATGCTTTATGCCTTTCGCAGCCCGCGCGTTCTCAAAAGCGGTCATGATATCCTTCAGTTCATAGCGGTGGGTTATCATCGCCCTGACATTTAAAAGCCCCTGCGCCACAAACTCGAGAGTTTTCCTGAACTGCGCGATGCTGGACCTGGTCGATCCCGTCAGGTACAGTTCCCTGTAATGCACGAGATTGGTGTCGAGGGGGACAGGCTGCTTGTCTGCCGGGATGCCCCCGAAGAAATTGACCCTTCCGCCGTAATTCATCAGCGGCAGCATCGCCGACTGTACCTGTGGCACCGGGCACGCGGTAATGGCTATGTCGAGGCCGCGCCCGCGCGTCCATTCTTTCACGAAGCCGGCCAGGTCATCCCCGCTGTATGTCTCTATATATGGCAGTATCTCTTTGCAAAGGTCCAGCCTTTCCTGGGACAGGTCGTTCATCATCACCGATGCTCCCGCCATATGGAGCAGCATCGCATGGCTGACGCCGATCGGTCCTGCTCCCACCACCAGCGCATACTCGCCCGGCTTGACGAAGCACTTCGTAAAGCCGTTGTACGCACAGGAAAGAGGTTCTGTGACCGCCGCTTCCTCGGGTGTCACTCCGTCAGGCATCAGCATCAGGTTGCCGCGGACCACCGCATCCGCCGGTATCCTGACGTATTCTGCAAAAGCGCCGTCCATGTTGATCCCGAACGCGCGATAATCGTCGCAAAGGTGGAAATCGCCCGATACGCAGCGGTCGCATATGCCGCAGCCGATGTTGGGCTGCACTGCTACCTTCATACCTTCCCTGTAAAACGGCACATTTTTGCCGACCCTGACGATCGTGCCGGCAAATTCATGCCCAAGCGTGAGAGGATGTTCCTCATCAACACCCTTATACCCGTTCTGCCACATCCGGATATCGGTCCCGCATATCGCAGCTGCATCGGTCTTCAGCAGCAGTTCGCCGTCTCCGATCTCCGGTATTTCAGTTTCTGTCAGCCTTATATCATTGGGGCCGTACAGTTTCAAGCTGAGCACCCATGACCCTCCTTTACACATTGCAACTTGTTTTTTTACCGCCGGTCAAAGCCTCACGATGCTTTTCGTCAATATGGAACGGTTCCCCGCTTCGACTATGCTCACTGCCTGTCTTCCATCCCATCCGGTCACCGGCGGTTCGGTATCGTTTATTATCGCTTCAGCAAAAGCAATGTCCTCAGCCAGGTAAGCATCTGCAAAAAGCGTCATCCAACTGCTTATGAACGGCGTCGAAGTCCCGTGCTCCACGGTGGTGCATTTTATGAAGCTGGCGTCGGACCTGCCCACGTGCAGGACTCCCTTCGTTCCCACTATCTCCATCCTCGAATCGTATCCGTACTGGACGTAAGCGGCGCCGTCGATCGAGAACTGGACTCCGTTCTCAAACACGCCGTTCATCAGGACACTGTCGTAATAGTCGGGATATTCGGCTTTTGCTTCCGGGTTCCTGAAGTTGCCTGCCACCGCATACAGTTCCCTTATCTCAGATCCGGCAAACCAGCGTATCGAATCGATATCATGGCTGTTTATCTCAGCGAGTATGCCGTTGGACTTTTTCAGGTCATACATCCACGGGCGGGGTTTACTCGGACCTCGCGTACACGAGTGGATCTGGACCAGGTCCCCTATCACGCCTTCCTCCAGCAGCCTCCTGGCTTCCCTGAAGCTGGCGTCGAAGCGCCTCATGAAGCCTATCTGCAGTTTCACGCCGTTCTTTTTGCATGCCTCGATCATTTCGTCGCATTCCCGGGTGTTCATTGCCATAGGCTTTTCGCAGAAAATATGTTTTTTCGCATTGGCACAGTCAACAACGATATCCCTGTGCAGGTTGGTCGGTGAAACCACGACTACGGCATCGATGTCCCTGTCATCAAGTATATGCCTGTAGTCAGTGTACCATTTGTCGATGCCCAGCTCCGCCGCAGCGGCTCCTGCCACATCTTCGACCACGTCCACGACAGCAGCCATACGTGCTCCCGGGACCTTGTTCATAAAATTGCGGGCATGGATCATACCGGCACGCCCGCATCCTATCAGGCAAATACCTAAATCACGTCTGCTCATTTTCCGTCTGCTCCTACTAGTCTTTTTGATATTATTATACCCCTTTCGAAAAAAAGATTCAATCGTTTTTTATCGAATTTTAGCGTTTATTTTCGTAATTGCCAGGTAATATTTTCGTATCGGAAAATCATCGGGATGTTGTGCAGCGGAATAGTGATCCTCATCAGCCGGCGGAATGTCTCCCTGTATGAAAAATAAAAAACAGTACATGCCGGTACGGACACCGGCATGCACCTTGTCAGGGGGATTTATTCGAATTTTCGTCCACAGACATATCACGGATATATCATGGATGCGTCACGAATGCGATTTCAAAAGTTTCCATGCTGCACGGCTTATCAGCTGCCCGCTTCGATCCTGGCACAGATCACGTTGACCCCGGTACTGCGCAGGGATTCGACAAAACTGCTGTCGGCAAACTCATCGGTTATCATCACGTCCAGGACGGAAACAGGCGCATATGTCACGAATGCGGTACGTCCGATCTTGCTGCTGTCCGCAAGCAATAAAACCTTGTCCGCCGCGTCTATCATCTGCTTCTTTATGCAGGCCATGTCCATGGTCGGTGTCGTGAGCCCGTTTTTTATGCTGATGCCGTTCACCGCGATAAATGCCTTGTCAACATGCAGCATCGAGAGCATATCCAGCGCCGACTGGCCCGTGGTGCACCGGAAATTCCGGCGTACCTGTCCGCCTGCAAGCAAAATGTTCACGGAAGTGTTCTGCTCGAGCCATGACGCGATCTGCAGATCGTTGGTGACAACGGTGAGATTCCTGATATTCGTCAGGAGACGCGCAAGTTCGAAAGTCGTCGTGCCGGAATCGAGCGCTATGGCATCGCCCTCCTGTATAAACTCCACCGCTGCGCGCGCGATCGCCTTTTTTTCATCTATATACCTGACCTCTTTCTGGAGCGTGTTCAGTTCATATACCATCTTGGTGGTACTGATCGCTCCGCCGTGCGTGCGCTTGATGATACTGCGGCTTTCCAGGCTCCGAAGATCGTTCCTGATAGTGGCGGGAGACACGTTGAATCTCGCGCATAGCTCGTTGACAGTGACATTGCCCATTTTCTGGACAAGTTCAGCAATAGTTTGCTGGCGTACCTGGGCCAGCATTGCTCCGGTTTGCTTCGCCATGACCTCTAACCCCTTATTCGTTATTGTCTGGAATAACATCATATGAAATCCACGGGAGCCATGTCCCGTCGGGATCATCACAAGTGGTATGCTTACGGCCTGGAAGCAGCGTCCGAAGCCACTTCGTCATAAAATGGCGTCAGCTGTCCGATGGCTTTCAGGTATGCATCGGCATAAAAACCGTAAACATCATGCCTGTCTGTGTCCGGAGCAAATTCCGCCCGCTTCTTCATCACCCGGCGTATGGGCTGCCTGTAATCAGACAGCAGCCCGACCCCGCATGCGGCTATCACTGCGCTGCCCAGCAGGGCCGTATCGCCGGTTTCGAATACAGTTACACCGATCCCCAGCACATCAGCCTTGATCTGGTTGAAAAGTGCCGATTTTGCTCCGCCGCCGATGGTGACCATGCTGCCGAAGCTGTCATCCGGATAGAGGCTGCGCAGGACGGACAGGTAATACCTGTATTCGTAAGCGATCGATTCCATGACCGCCCGGTACATATGTCCGCAGGTATGCCTGAAATCAAGCCCCAGCCATGCGCCCTTAAGGTTGGTGTTGACCGGCAGCGCCCTCCCGGAAAAATGCGGGATGAAAAACAGTCCTTCACTGCCGGGCCCGACAGTCTCCGCTTCTTTCTCCAGTTCATCATAACTTGCGGCAGGTTTTCCGCTCAGCGTATCACGGAACCAGCGGATACACAGGCCTCCGCCGTTGATGTAAGCCAGCGGCAGGAACAGGCCGTCCACCGGGCTTCGCATCATCGTCAGTGTTTCATGTTCAGTGTCCGGTACGAAACTGTCGACGACGCTGCACAGCACCGATGCAGTACCGGCGCAGTCCAGTACCTGTCCCCTGTCGAACATCCCCGAACCAAACGTACTCGCCGCTGTATCGCCGCAGCCTGCCACCACCTGGATCCCTTCAACCAGGCCGGACAGGGCTGCAAAATCCTTCGTGGTCCTGCCGACCACCTCGAAAGGCGATACTATCCGCGCCATCTTGCTTTTATCTATCTCAAATGTCTCCAGCAGTTCATCTGACCATCGCTTGTTCGCATTGTCGGCCAGGCATGAAAAATGCAGGTGAGTGTAGTCGAAATATGCTTCGTCCGCCTTGAGCCCGGTCATCCTGCCGACGACATATGCCTGCGGCATGACGAACTTCGCGGTTTTTTCATATGCTTCCGGGTGCTCGTTCTTCCACCAGAGTATCTTCGGGCCGTGCACGTATGAGGCAGGCCCTCCGCTCAGCCCGATTATGCGCTTTCCCGCCCTGGAGCGCATCTCTTCCATGTACTTCCCGCACCTGGTGTCGAGCCACGAATCATAATAGGTCGATGCCTCACCGCTTTCATCTATACCCATGATGCCGGCCATCTGCCCGTCGACGCCTATGGCCGCGACATCCCTGCCTGCTATGCCCGACTTGTCGATCAGCTCCCTGATGGTGCGGGCGCACGACATGTACAGGTCGTCCGGTTCCTGCCAGACGGTCCCGGGTTTCGGAGATATCAGCTTCGACTGCTCGAAAGCAGTTGCGATTATTTTCATCTCTCCATCGAACAGTGCGGCTTTTGTTCCCTGTGTTCCTATATCGATCCCTATGACATATGAACTCACTGCAGTGTCTCCTTTTGCGTTTATTGCTGTTTATTATTATTTTATTTTTCTTTTTCCATTATGTCAATAACACATAATACAGGTGTTCAGGAAAGTCAGGTCCCGGAAACGCTTTTGCCTCCCTGCGTCCGGTCCCGGTCCAGTATATCCAGCAGATCGGCAGGCTTTTTAAGCACATGGTCCGGTTTTATCCTCCCGTCCTCCCTGGCGCCCCAGGACGCCAGCGCAAATTCGACCCCTGCATTCTTTGCGCACATGAAGTCGAAATATGTGTCTCCTATGTAAATGACTCCGTCCGGACCGGTACCTGCCATTTCCATTATTTTCAGCACAGGCTCGGCTTCGGGCTTGTGCTTCTCGGTGTCCTCCGCCGTGACGACGTACCTGAAATACTTCATCAGTTTTCCGAGGGTAGTGTCATTCGCCACTTCTTCCCTGTTCCTCGATGTGACTATGCCGCACCTGGCACCCCGTTTGTCCAGCTCCCGCAACAGCTCCTCGATGCCGTCAAAAACCGGGACGCCTTCCCTGTAGTACCTGAACAGGCTTTCGAAATATCTCCTGCTCGACTTTTCGATATCCTTCGAACCGAGTATCTCCATCGCCTGAAGCGTCGGCACCCCGAAAGCCCTGGCAACTTCTTCGTCGGTGAGGTCCCTGCCGAGTTCCTCGTACATGCCGTAGCTGTATGACTTTTTTACGACTTCCGCTGTATCGATCATTGTACCGTCGATATCGAATATTATCAGTTCGTACATTTTCTTCTCCCTTCTATTATTTATTGTCAGGGCAAATCATATCATATTATAGCATAATATACCCGTGTCATCCCGGGACTCCTCGTGCCGTCCCGGCAGCGCATGTCATCCCGGGACTTCCCGCCGATTGCGCCGCCATGGCGCCTGTGATATATTATTGTCAAAGCATGTGTGCAAAAATCAATAATGAGCAATGCACCTATGATTTATGATCGGCAGTCCATAAAAGAAGGAGCACGAAATGCCTTACTCTCTCAAATACGGAAACCGCGAGTTCCACGTCCGGCTGCCGGACGAACAGGTAAAGCTGGTCCTGGAGCCAAACCGCATCGATTTCCCGGAGCGGACGCCACGTGAGCTGATCGGAGAGGCGCTGGACGATCCCATAGGCGCGAAACGGATCGAGGAAACGGTGAAACCCGGCGACAGGGTCTGTATCGTGATCAGCGATGTCACAAGAAGCTGGCAGAAGCCCGGCATGATACTCGGCGTCCTCCTGGAAAGGCTGAACGGGGCCGGGGTCAGGGACGAAGACATAGTCGTCATAAGCGCACGCGGCACCCACCGCGCCCAGACAGAGGATGAACTGCGCGCACTGGTGACCGGCGAAATATACGACAGGATCAGGGTGGTGGACCATGATCCATCGGACGAAAGCAACCTTACATACCTGGGCACTACCAGCCGCGGCACCCCCGTAAAGCTCAATTCCATCGCTGTGAACAGCGATCACGTGATCCTCGTCGGCGCTGTACTTCACCACTTCCTTGCCGGTTTCAGCGGCGGCAGGAAAAGCGTGATACCCGGCATCGCATCCAGGGAAACAGTCCAGGCCAACCACTCGCTCTCACTGAACCCGGAACAGGGCAGCGGCGGCGACCCGAACGTGAAAAGCGGCCGGCTGGAAGGCAACCCGGTGCACCTTGATATGCTTGAAGGCGCGCTGATGCTTGGCCGCTGCTTTATAATCAATATCGTCACCGATGACAGTTACAGGATCGTCAGGGCCTTTGCCGGCGACATGGCAAAAGCCCATGAGGAAGCGTGCAGGCTCGTGGACAGGATGAACAAGGTCCGCATCGACCGCCTCTATCCCATAGTCATCGCATCGGCTGGCGGGTACCCAAAGGACATCAACGTCTACCAGCCGCTGAAAACGCTGTGCCACATGCTGGAATGCACTGAACCCGGCGGGATAATGATCATGCTTTCCGAGAGCCGGGAAGGCTTCGGGTCGCCCGATACCGAAAAGCAGATAACCTGCTTCGACAACATGCGTGACAGGGAAAAGGCACTCCGTGAAAAATATTCCATCGGGGCCCATACCGGATACCTGTTTGCCGAAGCGGCAGAAAAATACAGGTTTATATATGTCACTGATTTCGGTGAGGAGAATTTTTCAAAAACGAAGATGCATGTGGTCCGGACCCTCGACGAGGCGCTGGACCTGGCTGCCTCCATGTGCGGCGGGAAACTGACAGGGGACGTTCTGCTGATGCCCAACGGCTCGGTGACGCTTCCGGCACTGGCATGACGGCAGTATAAGGAAAAACCGGCAACGAATCATGTGTTCCCGTTCTCGAAATAGCGCTCAAGGAACCTCTTCGTACGCTCTTCCCTGGGATTTCCTATGACCTGCTCCGGTGGGCCGTATTCGACTATGACGCCGTCATCCATGAACATCACGTTGTCGGACACCTGGCGCGCAAATGACATTTCGTGGGTCACGATTATCATGGTGGTCTTCCTCTCGGCAAGTTCACGGATAACACGCAATACCTCGCCGGTAAGCTCGGGGTCGAGGGCGGACGTGGGCTCGTCGAAGCAGAGTATATCCGGGTTCAGCGCAAGCGCACGGGCTATTGCCACGCGCTGCTGCTGCCCGCCCGAAAGCTGGTGCGGATAAAAATCGAGTTTCGATGAAAGCCCGACACTGTCAAGGATGGCTTTCGCGTTGTTTATTATTTCTTCGCGTATCTCATTTTTCCTGGTCTTGTAATCAGGACGCTCCTTCGCCAGCAGCAGCCCGGCCAGGGTCACGTTCTGCAGGGCCGTGTACTGCGGGAAAAGATTGAATGACTGGAATACCAGCCCGAAGTGGAGGCGTTTTTCCCTTATGCCTTTCTCGCTCCTGGACGCGGGATCGGCGGCATCGAAAATGACTTCCCCATTCACGGTGATGGTGCCGGTATCGGGCGTTTCGAGGAAATTGAGACACCGAAGCAGCGTGGTCTTGCCGCTCCCGGAAGACCCGATAACGGACAGTGTCTCGCCCTTCTCGAGGCTGAAGCTTATATCCTTTATGACTTCGGTATCGTCGAATCTCTTGCTCAGGTTTCTGACTTCGAGTATCGGCATCGGTAAGACCCTCCTACACCTTGAAATAATCCAGCCTGCGTTCCAGCCGGCCCAGGACGATCGTCAGCACACCGTTGAAAACCAGGAAAAACAGGCCTGTCGAAAACAGGGGCCAAATCAGGCCCTGCTTGGTAAAGCGTTCGGCGCACATTATGATCTCCGCTATCCCTATTACGCGCGCCAGGGCAGTATCCTTCGTAAGCGTGATGATTTCGTTGCTCATGGGAGGCACTATCCTCTTGATCACCTGCAGGAGTATGACCTTGAAAAACACCTGCGGTTTGGTCATGCCAAGGACCGCCCCGGCCTCATACTGTCCTTTCGGTATGCTCTCTATACCGCCCCTGTATATTTCGGAGAAATAAGCGGCATAATTGACAACAAAGGCCACGATAGCTGCTGTCATCCTGGACTTCATCGGGGTCCCGAACAGCAGTCCCGGCGAATACAATACCACGAACAACTGCAGCATCAGCGGCGTCCCGCGGATTATCCACACGAATGTCCTGACCAGCCATTTGAGCGGTTTGAATCTCGACATCGATCCGAACGTGATCACAAGCCCCAGCGGTATGGCCATCGCCAGGGTCAGGATGAACAGCCTGATATTGAGCCAGAATCCTTCGAAGAGCGACGAGATATATATATTCATACCGTTCCTCCGAGTAATGGTGAAAGCTCCACCGGGACCGCAAAGGTCCCGATGGAGACCTTATGATCGTACCGGGTATCCTGCCGGTTTACAGGAGGCTGTCCTCCAGGCCGTAACGGGCTGCGATCTCCGCTACCGTGCCGTCATCCAGGAGTTTTCTGAGTATTTCGTTGACCTTCCCGGTCATGTCGCTGCCCTTGCGGAAAGCTATGCCGAACTGCTGGGCGCCGAAATTGTTGTCCGTATTGGCCACCAGGTCTTCAAAATCGGTGCCGGGTCCGACATTGTAGTACGCAAGCACGGCGTCCACTATAGCCATGTCGGCAGTACCTGACTTGACTTCCATCAATGCCTTTGCCATGGAATCGGCCGGTACATATTCACAGTTGGCGAAGAACTCCTTGGCGGAAACGTCCTCCGTGCCGTCATCCGGGATAGTACCAAGAGCCTTGCCTTCTCCGGTGGACCCGGCTTCCGCCGTCAGTATCAGGCCATCCACATTTGCCAGGATCTCTGCTTCCCTTTCTGCTCTTACAACGATGGCCTGCTCATTCTTCATGTAGGGGATAGAAATGCTCATGTTCTGCTTGCGTTCTTCAGTTATGCACATTCCGTTCCAGATGCAGTCGATGTTTTTGGAATTGAGTTCGACTTCCTTGGAATCCCAGTTGATCTCGATGAATTCGGCCTTCAGCCCAAGCTTCTCGCATACGATCTCGGCCAACTCGGTGTCAAAACCGGTCAGGTTCCCGTCCTTGTCATAGAAGTTCATGGGCGGATACTGGGTGATCCCGATTACCAAAGTACCTTTATCCTTTATGTATTTGTAATCAGAATCGGCCTTAGACGAACACCCCGGCAGGACCAGGGCCAGCATGAATAATACCAGCATCAAGGACACAAATCTTGTTGTCTTTCTCATATCGTGTTCCCCCTCACAACATTTTGACCCTATTTTTGTATCAATTTACCACACTGTCACTTTAGCATGCTAAATTGATGATATATATTTATACCACAGCTTTGTATTAAAATCAAGAGCTAAATGAAATTTTCACATCCCGGATCATACATGCAACACAAAAACGCCTCCCAGGTCTGTCCTGAAAGGCGTTTCCATTTGGTTGCGGGAGAGGGATTTGAACCCCCGACCTTCGGGTTATGAGCCCGACGAGCTACCGTACTGCTCCACCCCGCGATATATCCCGCTGTTGAGTACATGTAACTCAACCGCGCTTATATAGTATAACACCACAGAGCGATTTATGCAAGTTTTCCGCCCAAAAATTTTAAGGCAATGCGTGGAAGTCCGGGCAGCTTTCCAGGAACGCCTGTCATCGTTCCGGGCGCCATGGATCGGCTACGGCCATCCCTGCGCAAAAAAGGGGTTCCGGTAAAATCACCGAAATCCCTGGTGCCGAAGACCGGGATCGAACCGGTACGGCTTTAGGGGCCGCAGGATTTTAAGTCCTGTGCGTCTGCCAGTTCCGCCACTTCGGCATATCAACAATAACATATGATAACACCTGCTTTTTCAAAAAGCAAGTGTGACCAGGAGGCAAATGATTCTAGAAATACTGGGTGGACCTGCGATATCCTCCGCTGCCTCTTTTTGACTCAAAATTCTTTTTCAGGTCGTGGATCTTTTCTTCGCTGTCTTTCAGGAATTTCGCCAGCCGGTCCTCGAACGAGAGGTTCTCGCCGCCGTTTCGGTCCCAGTCTATTTCAGCAGGGGCACTGCCTGCTTTCCGCGTCTCCCCGGGATCGATCGCTTTCCTGATCGACAGGCTGATC
>DGEQ01000015.1:0-3305 GCA_002386045.1 Hungateiclostridiaceae bacterium UBA3922
GAGATAAGGAGCAACCTCCTGGATATAGCTTTGCGGATATGCAGCCACATGTAATTAAAAATGAGGCACGTGCCGGATCTGCCCTTCATGACCGGAAGCGGCAGATCCGGCACATTAGAAGCGCTTCCGCAGGAAGCAGAGGGGATCCACTGGCTATTCAAGGAGTGATTTAAGGGATGAACGAACATAATGCGAATTTAAAAACCGGCTGGGAACGCGAAAACAGGGCCCATTTTGACGAAATTACCTGGAATTATGACCGGATAAGGCCGGAATATCCGTCTGAACTGTTCAATGATATTTTCAGATATGTCAGGACGGATACGCCGAGAAGAGCGCTTGAGATCGGCGCCGGCACAGGAAAGGCTACGGTTCCTTTCCTCGATGCCGGATATGACGTGACCGCCGTGGAGATCGGCGAGAAAATGTCGGCGTTTCTGAAAGACAGGTTCATCGGATACGACAATTTCAGGGTGTACACGGCCGCTTTCGAAGATGCAGTACTGGAAGAGGGATCATTTGACCTGGTATATGCCGCCACCGCTTTCCATTGGGTGAACGCGGAAACCGGGTGCCCCAAGGTTTACCGTTTGCTGAAGAACGGAGGGGCATTCGCGCTGTTCCGCTACATTACCGTTCCGGCTGACGGGGACGAACTGTATGAAGAGATCCAGGCTCTTTATGAAAAATATTACAGGCCGTACAGCAGACCGGTCCGAAAAACGTACGAAGAGTACATGGAACCTTCTGAACTGAAAAAGAGATTTGGGTTTGAGGATTTGAGACATTACGGGTTCTGTGACATTTCGATAAAGTTGTACAGCAGGACGAGAATATTCGACGCTGATGAATACATTGCCCTGCTCGATACCTTCTCAGACCACAGGAGCCTGCCGGAGAGCGACAGAACGGCTCTCTATTCGGGGATAAGGGAAACTATACTGGATCATGGCAATCGTCACAGGGTGGATTATGTTTTCCTGCTATACATGGGAAGAAAAGAGCTGTGATCAGGCGGAGCGCACGCCATCCTATATTGTTTTCCTGTACCATATATCGGTGAATGCAATCGTTGCGGTGCATGCCTGAAAAGCTGCCCGTTTTCCGATGAACATGATGAGGAGTAATAAACCCCGCATACTGTATGATTTGTTAACTATGTTCTGTTTTTATTATTAAAAAGTGAGGCCGGATACATGGGTTTGTATATTCGCTATGCAAGTGTCGATGACTGTGACATACTTGGAGAGATCCATTCCGAATCCCTGAAGTTTTCCTGTGCCGGGATCTTTACTGATGATTATATCACGCGCACATTTTCGCCTGAGAGAAGAAAAGAAGGGTTCAGGCGGGAACTGGACATGGGTTGCCCGGAAACGGCGATACTCTTCGCAGGTGACATCCCTGTGGGCTTGTTTACTTTCGGGAAGAGCAGATATGGAGAAGTCGATGGATCCTGCATCGAGATTTGGAGGATATACTTAAAGCCGGACTATATCGGCAAGGGTTTCGGGACCACACTGATGGAATGGGGCCTCGAAGAACTGCGCAAAAAGGGTTATAAGCAGGCAATCCTCTGGGTACTTGAAGGGAACCACAGGGCCAGGAAATTCTATGAGAGGCATGGGTTTGTTCTTGACGGGAATGTAAGGGATTCCGGGGATGGCATTAAGGAACTGAGATATTCCAGAATGCTGGATTAGACGAAAGATCAGAGGCCTAAAGCCAAGTAGAGCATACTGCAAATGATACCGCCGACCCAAACGACAAACCGGCGCATCGATGAGCAATTCATACACTGCGGAACGGCACCGTGAGGCTGATATAATTCCACCTGGCAGATGAGGTGATACTGTGGTATTGGAAACGAAGAGGCTGATCCTCAGGGAATGGAATGAGGATGACGTTGATGATCTCGTCGACGGGTTGAACAATATCGAGGTTTCAAAATGGCTGGCTTATATTCCGCATCCATTTACGAAAGAACATGCGGAGAGATGGATCAGGTACTGCAGGCAAATCGCTGAAAAAGGGATGGACAGGACGTCTTTCGAATTTGCCATTGAATTGAAATCTGAGAAGAAGGTCATTGGCGGGACCAGTCTGTCTAATATAAACCGGATACACGGGACTGCCGGTGGAGGTATCTGGATCAATGCAAAATATCACGGCCATGGATATGGTACGGAAGCTTTCGGCAAACGGATAGAATTCGCATTCGATGAATTGATGCTGAGAAGGCTTGAAAACGGATTTTTCGCTGGTAATGAAGCTTCAGCAAGGATGCAGGAGAAATTAGGCTATAAAATCGAAGGGCTGCGGAGGAAGGCCTATATTTGCAGGGCTGATGGAGAAGCAAAGGATGAATACATCACAGGTCTTCTTAAGGAAGAATGGGTCAGAGCAGATTTATAGCATTTCTGCAAAAAGGGAAAATGCGGCGGACAATTCAGGTGTACAACAGCTTTGAAAGGCTTCAGGGAGATGGTTATGGAAACAGTAAACCTAAATAACTGCTACGGCTGCGGGAAGGATAATCCGACCGGGCTACGGCTTAACGTCAGCCATATCGGTGATAAATCACATATCGAATTCGAAGTGAAGCCCCGGTACTGCGGGTATCCCGGAGTAATGCACGGCGGCGTCGCGGCGATCCTTTTTGACGAAGCTATGTTCCATGCTATCGCGAAATCTGGCATTGAGGCTGTGACGGCGAGCATGAGCATTGAGTACATCAGTCCTGCCTTTGAAGGGCATGTTCTTGTCTGCGAAGGTGAAATCGAAAAACGCGACGGACGGAAGATCGATGTGATTGCAACACTGACCGATGCAGCCTCGGGTAAGCTTATCGCAAAAGCCAGGGGTAGATTCGTGGAAGTGGATCTGGAGAAAGTCCTGGACGTCATTCCAGGGGAAAAGCATGATCCGTTGTGACAACTGGAATCGCATCATCGAGGCGATAGACAGAATCATGACTGACGTAAAACCAAGTATTACCTGGAACTTTATAGCGTAAAAATAACAAAGCCTTCAGTCGGACCGAAGCCCGACTGAAAGCACTATATGCCTAATCTATACGTCAGACCGGTCATTAGCTTTACCAGCCGGCCCGACCGGCGCTTTGGAGCCGTCGATCCCGACGGGGAACAGCTCCCTGACTTTTTTGGATCTGTTCAGGTAGATATACCATCCGACACTGAAAGCTACAATGAACACCAGGCTGATGACAGCTGATACGATGATGCTGCCGAGCATCTTCGAATACATCTCATGACCCCTGACATATGGTATTTCCCTGATTTGAA
>DGEQ01000015.1:3540-3759 GCA_002386045.1 Hungateiclostridiaceae bacterium UBA3922
AAACAGTATGTAAAACACGGATATTCCCATTATGATCGTGCCAAGGACCTTGTTTCCTGAAAGCAGGTCATATCCTTTGAACAGCGTGATCACGCCAAGCACCGTTTCCACTGCCAGAAGCATGAGAAAATAGATCAGAAGGAATCCGCTTACACCCTTTTCTTCCATGTATTCATAAGGCTTTCTGAAACCATCATCCACTGTCTCTTATACACATCT
>DGEQ01000002.1:0-2962 GCA_002386045.1 Hungateiclostridiaceae bacterium UBA3922
GGTCCTTATTGAAATGGATTAGTTTGCTTAATAGGTTGAAACTTTGTTGACTTTCGTGCATCTGTGCGCAAAATCGTGCAACAAAAAAATGCACATCCTTGCCAGATGCTGTCTTTTCAAGCCTTACCGATCCCGGAGCAAGGCCCGGCGTGCAGGAACGCCTCAACAGGCGGCGTGTTGATTTTAGCAGCAAAAAGATATAAAATATCAACTGCCTGCCGGCGGGCTTTTACAGTGATTGGGCCGGCAGATCGATCCCAGGTATCGTAAAAGGCCACAGGCGGCAACTATAATGATATGGAGCGGAGGGTTTTATGAGATACGGTTACTTTGATGATGCAAACAGGGAATACGTGATCACGACGCCTGAAACACCAAGCCCGTGGATAAACTATTCGGGTAACCAGGAATTCTTTTCGCTTATTTCCAATACGGCAGGGGGATACTGTTTCTATAAAGACGCCAGGCTGAGGCGCATCACCAGGTACAGGTACAACAATGTGCCTGTTGACACCGGCGGCAGGTATTTCTATATCCGCGAGGAGGACGGTGGATTCTGGTCGCCTACCTGGGCGCCCGTAAGGAAGAAGCTCGACAGGTATGAGTGCAGGCATGGCCTCGGCTATACCCGTATTTACGGGGAAAGAGGCGATATAGGCGGCGAAGTGCTGATTTTCGTGCCGCAGGATTTCAACGGCGAAGTACATAAAGTTACGATATCGAACAAAGGAAACAGGACGAGGAACATCAAGCTCTTCTCATTCATCGAATGGTGCCTCTGGAACGCATATGACGACATGACGAACTTCCAGAGGAATTTCAGCACCGGCGAAGTGGAGATCGAGGACAACACCATCTACCATAAGACTGAATACAGGGAAAGGCGCAACCATTACGCTTTCTACTCGGCAAATACGGACGTGGCCGGATTCGATTCGGACAGGTACGAGTTCATCGGCCAGTACAACGGATTCGACGCACCGCAGGCCGTTGTGGAGGGCAAGTCCCGCAATTCCGTGGCAGACGGGTGGTCGCCGGTGGCATCCCACAGCTTCGACATAACGCTGCAGCCCGGCGAACAGAAAGTAATAGTATTCGTGCTCGGCTATGTCGAGAACGATCCAGACGACAAGTGGGAAGCCTACAACGTGATAAACAAGAAAAAGGCAAAGAAAATGATAGCAAGGTTCGCTGACCCGGCAAAAGTAGACGAGGCCCTCGACGAACTGAAAAAGTACTGGGACGGCCTCCTGTCCAGGTTCGTGCTCGAAAGCGGCGACGATAAGCTGGACCGCATGGTGAATATATGGAACCAGTACCAGTGCATGGTCACGTTCAACATGTCCAGGAGCGCGTCGTACTTCGAGTCCGGCATCGGCAGGGGCATGGGCTTCAGGGACTCCAACCAGGACATCCTTGGGTTCGTCCACCAGATACCGCACAGGGCAAGGGAGAGGATACTGGACCTGGCGGCAACGCAGCTTGAAGACGGTGGTGCGTACCACCAGTACCAGCCGCTCACCAAGAAGGGCAACAACGAGATCGGCGGCAATTTCAACGACGACCCGCTGTGGCTGATACTTTCCACCGCGGCATACATCAAGGAGACCGGCGATTTCAACATACTTGAGGAAATGGTGCCCTATGACAACGATCCCTCGAAAGCGGCCAACATGTTCGACCACCTGCGCAGGTCCTTCTATCATGTCGTGAACAATCTCGGGCCCCATGGGCTGCCGCTGATCGGGCGCGCCGACTGGAACGACTGCCTCAACCTCAACTGCTTCTCGACGGAACCGGACGAGTCCTTCCAGACCACCGAGAGCAAGGACGGCAAGGTCGCTGAATCAGTCCTGATCGCGGGGATGTTCGTATATATCGGCAACGAATACGTCAGGATCTGCGAGAACATCGGCGAGTACGAAGAAGCAAAGGCCGCGAAGGAACACATCAGGAAGATGAGGGAAAGCATCCTGAAATACGGCTACGACGGGGAATGGTTCCTGCGCGCATACGATGATTTCGGCGAAAAAGTCGGAAGCAGGGAAAACGAGGAAGGCAAAATATTCATCGAGACCCAGGGCTTCTGCGTGATGGCCGGCATAGGCGTCGAGACCGGAGAAGCGCAGAAGGCGCTGGATTCCGCGTGGAAATATCTCGACACCGAGCATGGCATGGTGCTGGTGAACCCTGCATATACGAGGTACCATGTCGAGCTTGGCGAGATAACTTCATATCCGCCGGGCTACAAGGAAAACGCGGGCATATTCTGCCACAACAACCCGTGGATAATGTGTGCTGAAACTGTGCTCGGCAGGGGCGACAAGGCCTTTGAACTCTATAAGAAGATATGCCCGGCTTACAGGGAAGAAATAAGCGACGTGCACAGGATGGAGCCTTACGTGTACTCGCAGATGATAGCCGGCAAGGACGCCAGGAGGCACGGGGAGGCGAAGAACTCGTGGCTGACCGGTACCGCCGCGTGGAACTTCGTGGCCATATCCCAGTTCATCCTGGGCATCAGGCCTGATTACCACGGGCTCGTCATCGATCCGTGCATACCTAAGTCCTGGGGCGGCTACAGGGTGAGGAGATATTTCAGGGGAGCCACATATGACATCACCATCTCCAACCCGAACCACGTGAGCAAGGGCATAAGGTCGCTCAAGGTCGACGGCAACGAGTTCATCGGCAACGTGCTGCCCATATTCGGCGACGGCAAGGTCCACAAGGTGGAAGTCGTGATGGGCTGAGCCGGGCTGGGCCGTAGTGGACTGGGCCGGGCTGATTTGCTGAACTGGGGCGAGCGTCGTATCGGCTGGTTTGAACCGTGGCCGGTCCTAAGTTGGGCTGGACTGTGATGGACTGGACCGCGGCGAGCCAGGCTGGGCTGGGCTTAGCTGGGTTGGACTGAGCTGGACCGGGCCATGATGGGCTTGACTGCGCCGGTCTGGATTGGGAC
>DGEQ01000002.1:3266-3631 GCA_002386045.1 Hungateiclostridiaceae bacterium UBA3922
GGTGCTGCGGTTGCCTGAGCCATGCAGTGTACCGGCCGGCTTGGGCTGGACTAATTTGCTGGTTTAAGCCGGTTTGAGCCGAACAGGGTATCAGCCTGTTCGAGTTGGACTGGGCCGGGCTGTGATAGGCTGGGCCGTGGTGGCTGTCTAGGTTGGGCAGGGCGGTGCCTCGGGCGGCTTGCAGTACCGGGCGCTTAGGGCGCCGGCATGATGCATCGCACCACATGAGAACAATTGCACATCGCTTGGATACAGATGCACAGGGGCTTACAAGCTCCTGTGCTTTTTCACTTTTCTGCCTGATGATTGCGTCCTCCGACATCCAAACGTGACTTCGACCTATGAGAATGAGAAGGCGGGTGTTC
>DGEQ01000002.1:3834-7698 GCA_002386045.1 Hungateiclostridiaceae bacterium UBA3922
GCAGCAAGCCGTCAACCCAGCAGCAAGCAGTCGACCCAGCAACAAGTTGCCGATAATGTACAGAAAAAAATACATAAAATCGCCGGATATGTATCTTTTCGAGGTTGAAAAATGGGGCACGGAGTGATACAATGTATCTGGATCGATACAGTTAATTAATTAACAAACACACTTCTGATGAAATACAATCCGAAGAGCAGAACTATCACTCGAAGCACATCATTTGCTACTCACTCTGCACTGCAGCGAATCGCGCTCTGTTTAACACCGAGTTGCGCTATGCTTTGAAGCACATTATGCTGTAAGGATCACACCGAACATACAGATCACATGGACAGTGTAAAGCGACAACCGGCCGACAGCAACGCTGCTCACTTCGAACGACCCAATATTAAAATTTTTTACGGAAGATTGTTAAGAGAAAAACAAAGTTGGTCTGAACCCGCAAACCGTTATATTGGCTAAGTCGCAAAACATCGCCGTGACTCAGACTGCAAAACATCATCAGGGCTAAAACAACACAGCTTCATCAGGACCGAAACCGCAAAACATTACTGTGATGCGTAAAGGAGGTATCTATGGACAGTCAGGTCAAAACCAAAACCTGTGCGTGCAAAAATGAATCGGAGGAAGAAAAGCTCCGGAGGATCGAAGAGGTTATCGAAGAGTACAGGGACAGGGAAGGCAGCCTGATACAGATACTGCACCTGGCACAGGGCATCTACGGCAGCCTTCCGCTGAAAGTGCAGCAGTTCATTGCTGAAAGGCTCGGGATACCGCTTTCTAAGGTCAGTGGAGTCGTCTCCTTCTATTCATTTTTCACCACCGAACCCAGGGGGGAAAACACCATCAGGGTGTGCCTCGGGACCGCCTGCTACGTGCGCGGCGGCAAGAAAATAATCGAAAAGCTGCGGGAACTGCTGGGCGTCGAAGTCGGAGGGACTTCGAAGGACGGTAAATTCACGCTTGAAGTCATGAGGTGCATCGGAGCCTGCGGGCTTGCGCCCGCGATGACCATAAACGACAAGGTATACAAACAGGTCAACCCTGACAAGCTCAGCAGCATACTTGAGCAGTATTGACAAGGAGGGAGAACATGCAGGTCCTCAAAAAAGCCAGTGAAATCACTGTCAGAAACAAGGCCGATCTTATGGCCATAAAGGAGAGATACCACAAAAGCCTTGAAGGCAAAAGATTCAGGATACTGGTCTGTTCCGGTGCAGGCTGCATATCTTCCGACTGTCATTTGGTCAGGGATGCATTGATAAGCTGCCTTGACGCCAACGGGCTTTCAGACAGCGTCGAGGTGGTCGAGACAGGTTGCATCGGAACATGTGACCTTGGCCCTGTCATGGTTGTGACGGCGCTGAAGCAGAACAAAGTCGACATACCGGGACAGTGGAGGCAGGGCGATGTGCCGGGACAGAGGCCACAACCAGTTCCGGGTGACACAGATGCAGGTGCAGCTTATGCAGATGGTGCATATGCGGACACGGGCAGATCCGTTTTCTACACGAAACTTACGCCGCGGGACATCCCGGAAATCGTGGGATCCCATCTTTTGGACAACTGCGTGTACATGGAAAAGACATACTATGACCGCAAGCTGGATAAACACATCCCGTTCATGGAAGATATAGAGTTTTTCAGGAAGCAGACCAAAATAGCGCTGCGGAACTGCGGAAGCATCGACCACGGTTCGCTTGAGCAGTATATCGCGAACGACGGGTACATGGCGGCGGCGAAAGTGCTGGAAAGCTGCACGCCGGGGACGGTCGTCGAAGAGATCAAAAAGTCCGGGCTCAGGGGAAGAGGCGGCGCAGGGTTCCCGACAGGGATAAAACTGGAATCGGGGATGAAGGCGCAGTCCGGTGCCAGGCACCTGGTCTGCAATGCTGACGAGGGAGACCCGGGCGCGTTCATGGACAGGAGCATACTTGAAGGCGACCCGCACAGCGTGATCGAGGGCATGATCATATGCGGCTATGCCATCGGTGCGAACCAGGGCTATGTCTATGTCAGGGCCGAATACCCGCTGGCCGTGGAAAGGCTCGGCAAGGCCATCACGGATGCCAGGGAAGCCGGCCTGCTTGGGCGTGACATACTTGGGTCGGGCTTCGACTTCGATATCGAGATCAGGATCGGTGCCGGCGCCTTTGTGTGCGGAGAGGAAACGGCGCTGATGGCCTCCATCGAGGGAGAGAGGGGAGAACCGAGGCAGAAGCCGCCGTTCCCGTTCCAGAGAGGCCTGTTCGGCAAACCGACCATCATATGCAACGTGGAGACGTACGCCAATGTCGCTCCGATAATCCTTAAAGGAGCAGACTGGTTCGCGGGCATCGGCACCGATAAAAGCAAGGGTACCAAGGTGTTCGCCCTCGCGGGATCCATCAACAACACCGGTATCGTTGAAGTCCCGATGGGGACGACTCTCGGAGAGGTCGTTTTCGACATCGGAGGCGGCATCAGGAAGAACCGGACCTTCAAAGCTGCCCAGACCGGAGGCCCATCGGGCGGATGCATCACCAGCGCTCACCTTAACACGCCGATGGACTACGAATCGCTGACCAGGCTCGGGGCGATAATGGGCTCCGGCGGCCTCATCACGATGGATGAAGACACCTGCATGGTAGATATGGCCAAGTACTTCATGGAATTCATACAGGAGGAATCCTGCGGCAAGTGTGTACCGTGCAGGCTCGGGACAAAACGCATGCTGGAGATCCTCGACAGGATAACCCAGGGCAGTGGAGAAGAAGGCGACATAGAAAAGCTGGAAGAACTCGGAGCGATGATAAAAGAGGCAGCCATATGCGGCCTGGGCCAGACAGCTCCGAATCCCGTGCTGAGCATGATAAACAACTTCAGGGAAGAGTTCGAGGAGCACATAAAATACAAGTACTGCAGGGCAGGAGTGTGCGCGGAGATGTTCATATCGCCCTGCCAGAACGCATGCCCCGCCGGCATAAACGTGCCGGGATACATTGCCCTGATAGCCACAGGCAGGCTGAGGGACGCATACAATCTCATACGCAAGGAAAACCCGTTCCCCGCGGTCTGCGGAAGGGTATGCACCCACGAATGCGAAAGCAAGTGCAGGAGAGGCACGCTGGATGAACCCGTTGCCATTGCGGACCTCAAGAGATACGTGGCCGATTACGTGCTCAAACACGAGGAGCCGTACATGGACCTGGTGTTCCCGAAGAAGGGCAGGAGCGTCGGGATCATAGGCGCGGGACCGTCAGGCCTTACCTGCGGATACTACCTGGCAAGGCTGGGCTACGATGTCGAAGTGTACGAGGCGCAGCCAGTGGCCGGCGGCATCCTCGCGTTCGGCATACCGGAATACAGGCTGCCGTCGGATGTACTGCAGCACGAGATCAGGCTGATAGAGCAGGTCGGCGTGAAGATACACCTCAATACAGAGGTGGGCTCCGATGTGACGTTCTACCAGCTCAGGAACAAGCATGACGCCATATACATCGCGACGGGCACACAGCTTCCAAACAGGATCGACATCCCTGGCGAAGACCTGAAAGGCGTCTATCACGGCCTGAATTTCCTGAGGGATGTGAACCTGGGCAAGGAAGTGAAGATAGGCGGCACGGTGGCGGTGATCGGAGGCGGCAACACTGCGATAGACGCCGCAAGGACGGCGTTGAGGCTTGGAGCGCAGGAAGTCATCATCCTTTACAGGCGGCTGATCGAAGATATGCCGGCTGACAAGAGGGAGATCAGGGACGCCATGGAAGAAGGCATAAAGATAATGCCGCTGGTGGCTCCGGTCAGGTTCACCGGCAAAGGGAAAGTGAGCGGGGTAGAGTGCATAAGGATGGAAACCAGCGGCTTCGACTCAAGCGGCAG
>DGEQ01000002.1:7924-10054 GCA_002386045.1 Hungateiclostridiaceae bacterium UBA3922
GCGGTCAGCCAGTATTCGGATCTCCCGTTCATCAACAGGGACGAGGTGGAAGTGACCCAGTGGGGCACCTTCGTCACCGACCCTGATACGCTCATGACGAAGATGAAGGGCGTCTTTGCCGGAGGAGATGTCGTGCGCGGATCCGATACCGTCATCCGGGCGATCGCGGATGGCAAGAAAGCGGCGAAGGCCATCGACATCTACCTGGGAGGCACGGGAGAACTCAATACCGGCGAAGACATAGAGATCCCGCAGGCGGCCGATGAAAAGGAGATCGTCGAGCACGAGAGGTTCCCGATGAAGTACCTGCCGCCGAAGGAGCGCTGCCGCAACTTCAGCGAGGTCGCGCTCGGCTTCCACAAGCTCAACGCCATAGCTGAGGCCATGAGATGCCTCAGGTGCGACAGGAGGTGCTGATATGGTCAACATCACGATAAACAACAGGAAGATATCCGCCTATGAGGGCGAAACCATAATGGAGGCAGCCCGGAGGAACAACATAAACATCCCGAGTCTCTGCTGGCTCGAAGGCGTCCACAGGGTCGGTTCCTGCAGGATCTGCGTCGTGGAGGTGGAAGGCGCAAAGACACTGCAGGCCTCATGCATCGTTCCCGTGCAGGAAGGTATGGTCATAAGGACGAACACGGAAAAGGTAAGGAAGACGAGGAAGCTGCTGTATGAGCTCATCATGTCCGACCATCCGAAGGAATGCCTGGGCTGCGCCAGGAACCAGAACTGCGAACTGCAGAAGCTGGGGGAGATGATCAGCGCCGGTGAAGGCAGGTTCGAGGGAGAGCGTTCGAAATCGGCAGTTGACGACAGTTCGCCGTCGATAGTCAGGGACATGTCCAAATGCATTCTCTGCAGGAGATGTGTGACCGTATGCAACGAGATACAGGAAGTCGGCGTGCTCAATGTTCAAAACAGGGGCTTTGACTCTATTGTCGGTCCTGCTGAAGGGCTTGCGCTCAACACAGTCAACTGTACGTATTGCGGCCAGTGCACCACTGTCTGCCCTGTCGGCGCACTACAGGAAAAGGATTCGACGGAAGCGGTCTGGAACGCTCTCTTTGACAGCAAAAAAAGAGTGATTGTCCAGACTGCTCCTGCAGTGAGGGCCGCCCTCGGTGAGGAATTCGGAGACGAGCCGGGGACGCTGGTTACCGGCAAAATGGCGACGGCACTGAGGGAACTGGGATTTGATGACGTATTTGACACAAACTTTGCTGCCGACCTTACGATAATCGAGGAAGGGAGCGAACTGCTCGAAAGGCTCACGGCGGCGCTCAGCGGGAAGCAGGCCGTACTGCCGATGATAACAAGCTGCAGCCCGGGATGGATAAAATATGTCGAACATGCATGGCCGGATGAACTGGACCATCTGTCCACCTGCAAGTCGCCGCACATGATGCTCGGCGCCCTTGCAAAGTCTTTTTACGCCCGGAAGCTCGGCATCGACCCGAAAGACATCTTTGTGGTCTCGGTGATGCCATGTACGGCCAAGAAGTTTGAAATAACGAGGCCAGAACTGTCCAATGACGGGCTGCCCAATGTGGATGCAGTGCTCACGACCAGGGAACTGGCCCGGATGATAAAAGAGGCAGGCATCGATTTCGAAAGCCTTGAGGAATCCGATTTCGACAGTCCCATGGGCCTGTCCACGGGAGCGGCTGACATATTCGGCACGACGGGCGGTGTCATGGAAGCGGCGCTGAGGACTGTGTACGAACTCGTTACCGGCAGGGAACTTCCTTTTGACGGACTGCATGTGAAGCCCATCGTTGGTCTCGAGAAGATAAAGACGGCGGAAATACAGATCACCGACACACTTCCGCAGTACAGGCATTTTGAAGGCGTCACACTGAGGATCGCAGTGACGAGCGGACTCAGCGGCGCCAGGAAGCTCATGGAGGAGGTGGCAGCCGGCAAATCGCCGTTTCACTTCATAGAAGTGATGGGCTGCCCCGGCGGATGCATAAGCGGCGGCGGCCAGCCAAGGCCCGTGGATGACGCGGTCAGGAAAAAGAGGCTCGAGGCGATATACAGGGAAGACGAAGGGAAGAAGCTCAGGAAATCCCACGAGAACCCGGACATCAAGAGGCTTTACGCCGAATTCCTCGGATCGCCGCT
>DGEQ01000002.1:10203-12402 GCA_002386045.1 Hungateiclostridiaceae bacterium UBA3922
GTTGAGAAGTGACCCCGGCTGTTATTCGTTGTATATGAGCTTTATCGATATACATAATATCAGATGTCTATACTTTGAAAAGTTGATATCCGCCAGAAATGGCGGATATCATTATATGACCGGACTACTTGGGCCTTCCATTTTCCTGATATGCTAACATCTTAATTTGCTGATTGGATCAGGATAAAACCATATTACTCAATGAGAATTAAGAGTTTTTGGCATTGCACCTTTGAAGCATCCATTTCGATTATTACTTTTAATTGGTATAATGATGTCGTTTGTGGGCTTAATATTATTCTTAACAAAATTAGAAAAATACATTTTTGCTTTTTCAGTATGTTTAGTCCTATCTATTGCTATCTCAAACTTTATTGGTTCAAAGATAATAGATTTCCAACGTGAAAAAGTTTTTGAAGATGGCAATCGAATTGCCCAGGCACTGGAGCAATATTACAAGGATAATAACAGATATCCTGCTCAATTGTCTGAATTAGTTCCCAAGTGTTGCCTGGATGATAACCGTGAAAGATGCGGATATAGATGAAACGTACGACTGAAAATAGATGGAAACAAACATCATTGACTGTATATAACATTTATGGTACAATTTGATGGCATATATCAGCTTGTATAAGTGGATAAGAAGGAGAGTATCATGAAAGGCTTACATGTGGGAAGGGAAATCCGGAAGAAACTTTTCGTTATGCTGGTTGCCGTACTGACGGCATCCATGTTGCTGTCGTGCTCGGTATTCGCCGCAGGTGCTGAAGCTTCGGCATTGATCGAAGTGCCGGACAGGAAGATCATTCTCGAGGGGACGCCGGTCGCTTTCAAAGATGTCCCGATCACCACCGGCGGGAGGACTTTGCTGCCCCTCAGGGAACTTGTCACAGCCCTTGGAGTGCCGAACGACGACGATCACATCAATTACAGGCGCGTTTCCAGTGAAGAGCAGTACGTTACTGTGACATACGGAGACACGAACATAGAACTGACCATCGGGAAGCCGGAAGCGTACGTCAACGGCGAGAAACTTGCACTCGACGTAGCGCCGGTGATTTACAAAAGCAGGACATATATACCGCTCAGGTTCGTGGCGGAAGCCCTGGGGAAAAAGGTAGTATGGGTCGGAGAGACAAATACGGTACTCATCGTCGATCAGAATAATTATGATGCCATAAGCGAAATCATCGCAAAGTACCAGGAAGCATGGGAGAATGTGATAAAATACCGGATGGTGATCGATGCTGATGCGGATATCAGCATTGGAGAGATAAAGACTTACATGCACATGGGAATAGATACCCTTGTCGATAATGAAGCAAAAGCCCTGTATATGGGGTCGGCATTCGAAATACTCGGTATCAGTATGAAATCCGAGGCATACTTCAAGGACAACATGTACTATGCAACTGACGAACTGACAGGTGAGTGGAAAAAGAAAACCTACACCCCGGAGGAATATGACCTGATTTTCAGGTCGAGTTCGGACACAGTTAAGATGGAAAATGATGAGAAGTTCCTGGCATGCCTGACGTTCGCGGAAAGTGCGGATGAAGATGAGCTGGTGCTCGTTGGCAACAGCAATTTCCTGGACATTGCCGGGGGGAATTACATGCAGCAGGCCGGTCAACTGGAAGCCTTCACGGAGGAGATGCCCGACCCTGAATGGTATTCAGTGAAGCTGGTGTTCGACAGGAATACATACCTGCTGAAAAGCTTAACCATGGACACAAGCAGCAAAAGCGTGGAAAACGGCGTGACTTCAACACTCAGTCTCAGGGTTGTCATCGGGTTCAGCGATATCAACGGCGACTTCGAGATCACGGTACCGGAAGAGGCGGTAAGGAAAGCCGTCGAAGACCCTGGGATCGATCTTCTGGATACCGGGAGCATATATGACTTCTGATACACTGTGATCCATGATAAGACACCCGCTTTATGATATACGGTGATCCATAACGACACATCCGCATGGAGGCTGAACGCGTTTACACGAAGCCCGGCGGATGTGTTTTTGCTTGTTGCATATCATAGGGCATGACACACAGGCTATACCTTTCGGGCCATATTTATCACCCTGTACCTAACGAACCATGCCTGTCACATCATGCCTATAACTTTATACCTAACGAACTGTACCAGCTACACCATACCTATGACCCTATACAATTCTAATCATACCTGTCGTACCAT
>DGEQ01000002.1:12605-15057 GCA_002386045.1 Hungateiclostridiaceae bacterium UBA3922
TCATACCTGTCGTACCATATCTGCCGCACCATACCTTTCAGGCCAGATTTTCAGTCTTTGTCTGTCACCCATACTTACAGGACATATTTGCTGCCCATGCTTTTCAGTCTTGTCTGTCACCTTACACCTTCGGGTCCAATTTCCGGATCGCGTTTTACAGCAGCCTCGTTTATGGACATATTTCAATACACACTGGCGGTATTCAACCATGACTGCTATAATGATATAATGCATATATAAAATCTTGTATGAAGGGACAATCGTATGAAACTACATGAGATTGCTAAAATCCTTGATGCAGAGATACTGACCTGCAGTGACAGCGATATCGAGATAATGTCCGCCTGCGGTTCGGACCTGATGAGCGATGTCATGGCTTTCGTGAAGGAAAACGTACTGCTCCTGACCGGCCTGGTTTCACCGCAGGTCATAAGGACTGCTGAAATGATGGATATCAGGGCAGTCGTGTTCGTGAGGGGGAAAGTGCCCGGGAACGACATAGTCAGGATGGCTGAAGAAAAAGGTATTGCAGTGCTGACCACCTGCGAGCCTATGTTTATCGCATGCGGCAAGCTGTACAGCGCCGGACTGACTGGAAAGGGTGTCTGACGGTTGGCAAAAAGCAGGATGGATCTGCATTACGAAATACCGGCGGATGACTTTGCGCGTGCGGGAGAAGCCTCCAGCAGCGTGAAGAAGATACTGGTCCAGCTCGGCATCGATCCTGTCAGGATAAAAAAGGCTGCCATATCGATGTATGAAGCCGAGATAAACGCAGTGATACATGGCGGCGGAGGAAATGCCGAAGTTACCATAGATGCCGATAAAATCGTCATCCGCATCATCGACAGCGGTCCCGGCATCGAAGACCTGGAACTGGCCATGCAGGAGGGCTATACGACAGCAACGGACGAGATCAGGGAAATGGGCTTCGGCGCAGGCATGGGACTGCCGAACATGAAACGATATGCTGACGAGCTCGACATACAGACGGAAAAAGGAAAGGGTACAGTCGTAACGATTGTGGTGTATTTCCACCAGCAGGGATAAAATCAACGACAATAAAAGTGGTCTGTTCAGACCGGCATACGGTCGGTTGCCTGAAGGGATTGCTATACTGAAGAGGTGGGATAATTGGGAGAATACTTTCATTCCGTAACACTAGACGAAGCAAAGTGTAAAGGCTGCACCAACTGTATTAAGAGATGCCCCACGGAAGCAATCAGAGTAAGGCATGGCAAGGCCCGCATCATAAATGAGCGATGCATAGACTGCGGCGAATGCATCAGGATCTGCCCTTACCATGCAAAAAAAGCTATCACTGACGATTTGTCGGTAATCAACGGGTACAAATACAGGATAGCGTTACCTGCCCCGAGCTTATACAGCCAGTTCAAGCCGGTATACGGCAGGAACAGGATCCTGAACGCATTCTTCAGGATCGGCTTCGACGACGTGTATGAGGTTGCGAGGGCGGCGGAATATGTATCAGATGCAACGAGAAAACTGCTTTCCGAGGAAGGGATCAGAAAACCGCTCATTTCATCGGCCTGCCCTGCAATCGTGCGGCTTATCCAGGTCAGGTTCCCCAACCTGATAGACAACCTGGTCAGGCTGGAATCCCCCATGGAAGTTGCAGCAAAAATGGCTAAGAAGAAGGCGGTGGAAAAGAAGGGGATCGATCCTTCGGATATAGGAGTCTTCTTCATCACTCCGTGTGCTGCAAAAGCCACCAGCGTGAAAGCTCCCTATGAAAACAAGACATCCTCCGTCGACGGGGTCATTTCGATAAAGAGCATATACCTGAAGCTCCTGGCCAACCTGGAGAAGGCGGATGAATCAAAGCAGCTGGCAAAGGCCGGCTTCGAAGGATTGCGGTGGGCCAACTCCGGAGGCGAAGGTCTGGCCGTCGGTACAGACAATTTCCTTGCTGTGGACGGTATACACAATGTCATTTCGATTTTTGAGGCGGTCGAAAACGACAAGCTCGAGGGGATCGATTTCATAGAAGCGCTGGCGTGTACGGGAGGGTGCCTTGGAGGCCCGCTCACCGTTGAAAACGTCTACGTGGCCAAGTCCAGGCTGAAGCAGCATGTCGAAGAAGCCAAGGCTGTACAGAAGGGCAGGAGGCGGAAGTTGGAGCCATATGACGAAAGTATAGTCTGGACCGGCGAGATCGTATACAAACCGGTGCTGAAGCTGGATACGGATATAGAGAAAGCAATGAAAAAGCTTGAGGCGCTCGAAAAGATATATAGCGGGCTACCTGGCCTCGACTGCGGCGCGTGCGGCGCACCAAGCTGCAGGGCTCTTGCAGAGGATATCGTAAGGGGTATTGCCTATGAAACTGACTGCATATTCAAGCTCCGTGAAAAAGTGCGGGACCTTGCAGCCCAGATGAAGGAGCTAGAGGAAAAGACACCGCCCACGATGAGCTGACACCCGCGGCTGA
>DGEQ01000002.1:15160-19964 GCA_002386045.1 Hungateiclostridiaceae bacterium UBA3922
ACCCGCGGCTGAACCGTTGGAGTCCGGGGGGATCCGGGAACACCGGATGCGGGTACCCGAAAGGAAGCACCTCCTGCGATGGGCTGACGCCCGCGGCTGATCGGTGGAGTCTGTGAGGTTCCGGAGGATCCTGGAAATCCGGGATAATCAGAAGGGATCCGGTGGAATCCGGAAATAGACCAGGAGATGCCGGGAGACCCAATGGAATCCGGGAATGTGACCGGCAGAAACATCAGGACAGGTTATGATCAGAAGCCAATGGAAATAACGCTGCGGAACAGAACCGAGAAAATTACTGCGGAGGGACGGCATGAAAGTGGCAGAACTGGCTGCCAGGCTTGGCGCCAGGATACTTACCGGGGAAAACGGGACAGACAGGGAAATAAAGGGTGTGTACTGCTGTGACCTGCTCAGTTGGGTAATGTCACACGCGGACAAAGGTTCGGCATGGATCACGGTACATACCCATATGAATATAGTTGCAGTAGCCGTGCTGGCAGAATTATCATGCATCATACTGCCCGAAGGCATAGATGCAGAGGAAGCGACGATCAGAAAAGCTGCCGAAGAAAACATCCCGATACTGAGTACCGGGCATACTGCTTACGAAATATGCTGCATCGCCCATGACTGCGGTATCTGACATGCAGTTCCGGGCCGGTCCGGTCCGGACAAAGGGTGGTCCTGGTTCGGGGATCTGATGACAGGTGGTTGTGTTTCAGGACTGGACAATGAGCAGTCACGGATGTCGGGACTGAACAATGGGTAACCTCAGGTGCTGTGACTGAACAATAAGAAGTCTCAGGTACCGGGATTGAACAATGAGTAGCCTCAGGCACCGGGACTGAACAAAGTCTCTGGTCCCGGGACCGGATAAAGCGTGCCATTGCGGCATTATTATACATCAGCCGGGAGAAGACAAATGAAGTATGCCGTAGACCTGCATATCCATTCGGCGCTTTCGCCATGTGCCGACAAGGACATGACGCCGAACAACATCGTCAATATGGCGATTCTCAAAGGTCTTGACGCTATAGCTGTAACAGACCACAATTCTGCCGCGAACCTACAGGCGATAAGCGCCTGTGCGCAAAAGAAAGGGATCGTATTCATCCCCGGCATGGAACTGGAAACCACGGAAGAGATCCATATAGTATGCCTCATGCCTGACTTGGAAAGCATGTCCAGTTTCCATGATGCGGTCCGGCAGTCGATGCCCCGGTTGGAAAACCGGCCGGACATATTCGGCAGGCAGCTTATTATGGACGAAAACGACAACATAGTCGGCGAAGAGCCGATGATGCTGCTTACTGCTTCCCGGCTGACTGTCGATGATGTGGTCGGCCTTGCAAGGAAACTGAACGGTGTTGCCATCCCCGCACACGTCGACAGGTCATCATACAGCATCATTTCGAATCTGGGCTTTATACCGGAGGAACTCGGCATTAGTTATCTTGAGATCTCAAGGGATTGTGACGCCGCCCGGTTCAGGTCAATGCACCCTGAGCTTGAACATTACCGCCTGTTAAAATCTTCGGATGCCCATTACCTTGGCGATATCCTGGAAAGGGAGAGCATGCTGGAGCTCGACGAACTCAGCCCGGAAGCGGTAATACGCGAGCTTTCCTGCAGATAAAAGCAGGCTGGCAGCTTTAGCATACTTTCCTTCAAACAGAGGCAGGCTGGCAGCTTATGCATACTTTCGTGCAGATGAAGGCAGGCTGAGGGCTTTAGTACACTTTCCCGCAGATAGGGGCAGGCTGAACTATGCTGCTTTTATCAGCTTTATCTGCTCCTGGGCTATTTCAAGAAGCTTTGGTCTGGCTTTTTTGAGCGTTTCTTCAATTTACACCATTATACGGACATAACTGAAACCGAGCGTATCGCCGCCCAAAAATGAAAAAATTAAACAACAAAATGGTACAGCGTTAAATTTTTGATAATTCCTTGACAATGATTGTATGTTAAATTTATAATATATCTATCTTTTACCGGGACAGCGAAGGTACGATATCACGACGTCGCAAGGGCATTGCGGGACATCGCAGGCACGGCAGTTTTGTAGCGGTAACGGAAAAGACTGTCTCATGGCGGCATCGAAGCCCGGGCATGGCTGTACCAGGATTCAGATCATGGCAACATCGTAGCTCAGGCGTGGCTATATCAAGGTATCGTGGCGGCATCTTAGCTCAGGCACGACTGCATCAGGATTTGGGTCATGGCACCATTGCGGGTCGGGCACGACTGTATCAGGATTTGTATCATGACAACATCGAAGCTCAGGCCATGACGGCAACAAAATTTCACGACAGCGTCAAAGCTTTCGTGACTGCATCAAAACTGAATATCCCGGATGAGCGGCGAGGAAGCGGCAGACGACCTTGTCGGGACGGATCTCTGGAGAGACCATGACGGCGCCGAAGGGGCAAGGCTGAAAGGCTATACCAGGGCCAAAAAGCTAAACTCTCAGGCAAAAGGACAGAGCGTATCGAATGCATGCCTTATGTATGCATGGAGGTCAGGTCTTATCAAAGATTTGACTTTTTATTTTATAATGCAGACGAATCTGCCTTATAGTACAGATGGATCTGTTTTATGAAGCAGGCGAGCCTGTCTCGTGAAGCAGGCGAACCTGTCTCATGGAGCAGACGGATCCGCCTTATAAAGCAGACGGATCTGCCTTATAAAGCGAACGAGTCTCTCTATAATGCGGGCGAATCTATCTTATCATGCGGAATGCGGAGGAATGGATATGCACAAGAAACTCTTCATACCCGGACCTGTGGAAGTAAGGGATGACGTCCTCCAAAAGATGGCCACCCCGATGATAGGCCACAGGACGAAGGATGCCTCGGCACTGCAGAGGCGCATAACCGAAAAGCTCCAGAAGCTGATGTACACCGGCAACATGATCCTGCTTTCCACATCATCCGGAAGCGGCCTGATGGAGGGGGCGGTACGCTCATGTACGGTCAAACGGGCTGCCGTGTTCTCAGTAGGAGCATTCGGCGACAGATGGTACAAGATGGCTGTTTCAAACAACGTGCCGGCCGACCTGTTCCCGTCGGAACCCGGGAAGCCGACCACGCCCGAAATGGTCGACAAGGCGCTGGCAACGGGCAAATACGACCTCATTACCATCACCCACAACGAAACTTCCACGGGAGTCATGAATCCGGTCGAAGAGATCGCTGAAGTAATGAAGAAATACCCCGAGGTGGTATGGTGCATGGACGCCGTCAGTTCCCTCGGCGGTGCGAAAATAGAAGTTGACAAGCTCGGAGTCGACATCTGCATAACATCGACGCAGAAATGCCTCGGACTTCCGCCGGGCATGGCGATATGTTCCTTCTCCGAGAAGGCAAGGGAAGCGGCGAAGAAAGTGCAATTCAGGGGTACATACCTGGACCTGCTCGAACTCTATGAATATATAATAAAGAAGGACTACCAGTATCCGTCGACACCATCGCTCCCGCACATGTTCGCGCTGGACTACCAGCTCGACAGGATATTGGCGGGAGGACTGGAAAACAGGTTCGCACGCCACATTGAAATGGCGAAGATCGTGAGGGCATGGGCGAAGGAAAGGTTTGCGCTGTTCCCCGAGGAAAAATACGCGTCAGTTACGCTGACTACGGTAAAGAACACCAGGGGCATAAGCGTGGCCGATCTCAACAGGAAGCTCGGCGAACACGGATACATGATATCGAACGGCTACGGTTCGCTAAAGGAAGTAACGTTCAGGATAGCTCACATGGCTGACACTACGCCGGACGAGATAAAGGAACTGCTGACGCTGATCGACAGGCTGATATAAGCTGGGCAATAGTAGTTCGACAGTCTGGTATAAGCCGGGCAGAAGCAGAAGGTACGGCGGGCATCGCCGGCATCTGCCGGTGGGCAACCGTATCCGATGACGGACAGCGCCGTCGTACAGCGGCGGATAGCGCACCATCATACAGAAGCGGGTAGCGCGCCGTCATACAGCGGCAAGCAGCATCGGCTTCAGGCAGCGGGCAGCAGCAGACCTGCGAAAACGGAGGCAAGACGAAGACAATCCCAAACAAGACGAAGACAATTCCAATTCGAGGCAAAGGGACGCGCATGGGTCCCGGAAGGAGGGTTTACAGATGAAAATAATCGTAACGGAAAGGATCGCGGAAGAAGGTATCCAGCACCTGAAGGACAGAGGCCACGATGTGGATGTCAGGTACGGCATTTCCCCGGATGAACTGCTCGGCGTGATCGAAAACTATGACGCCATCATCGTCAGGAGCGTCACGAAGGTGAACGCCGAACTGCTCGAAAGGGCCAAAAACCTGAAAGTTGTGGGCAGGGCCGGAAACGGCATAGATAACATAGATGTGAGCACCTGCACCAGGAAGGGGATAATAGTCGTAAACACACCGGAAAGCAACATAATGGCGGCAGCTGAACTGGCCGTCGGGCACGCCTTCTGCCTGTTCAGGAACATCCCGCAGGCAAACGCGGCTGCAAGGAGAGGCGAGTTCAGGAGGAACCTGTTCATAGGCAACGAGCTCCAGGACAAGACGGCAGGAATAATCGGCCTTGGCAGGATAGGCACCATAGTAGCCAGGAAACTGAAAGGCATCGGCATGAGAGTCGTTGCATACGACCCGTACATCACCGATGAGAAGTTCAGGAAAAACGGCGTCATCAAATGCGAAACGCTCGATGAACTCCTGGTACAGTCCGACCTTATTACGATCCACACGCCGAAAACGGAAGAGACTTACGGCATGATAGGCGAAAGGGAACTCAGCATCTGCAAGGACGGCGTGCG
>DGEQ01000002.1:20208-20952 GCA_002386045.1 Hungateiclostridiaceae bacterium UBA3922
GGCAAAGTGGCCGGTGCCGCCATAGACGTGCTCGATCCGGAGCCGGGTTACGACAAGAAGCCGGAAGAGCAGACATACACCAACCCCCTGCTCGAACTGGACAATGTGATCATTACGCCGCACCTGGGCGCATCCACCCAGGAAGCCAATTTCAACGTCGGAACGGCTATCGCGCAGCTTGTGGCAGATGCGCTTGACGGCCAGATGGTGGCTGCAGTCAACATGCCGCCCATGCGTGCTGATCTTAACGGCCTGAGGCCATATATATCGCTGGCGGAGATGCTGGGCAAGATATACTACCAGTCAGAAAAGGAAACTGTGCAAAAGATAGAAATCGAATACAGCGGCGACCTTGCCGACAAGGAGACCAAGGTGATCTCGCTGTCCGTGCTCAAGGGATTCCTCGATCCCGTGATCAAGGAAAAAGTCAACTATGTAAACGCTGAACTGATGCTCCACAACATGGGCATCGAGATGGTCGAGAGCAAGAGATCCCAGCTCGACAAATACACAAACCTCATTACTGTAAAGTTTACCACAAAGCAAAGGACGCTGAGCGTNNATCTTCGCGAAGGAAGAGATGAGGATAGTCGACTTCTTCGGCTACAAGCTCGACTTTGAGCCGACTCCGTACATCGTTGCTATCCAGAACATCGACAAGCCGGGCATGATCGGACGCATCGGCACCGTCCTCGGCAACGCCGGCGTCAACATAGCCGCGATGCAGTGGAGCAGGAACAGGAA
>DGEQ01000002.1:21192-21927 GCA_002386045.1 Hungateiclostridiaceae bacterium UBA3922
CTGGACGAGATCCGCAGGATCGACGGAGTGCTCAAGGTATCGCTGCTGAGATTCTGACGCCACGCACAAGCGATTCATCATTTATTAGACCCGAGTAAATCAAAACCTGAAAATCGGGACAGATGCCGGAAAACCTCAGTGTTTTCCGGCTTTTTTAGCTTTTCAGGAATAAAACACATAAAATGCCAGTAAACAAGCACGAAAAATTTCAGGATAAATCTATGAAAAATTCCGGAATTTATGCTGACAAAAGTCGGGACTGGCCGCAGTTCTATTGAATTTGTCAAAAAAGGAAGTTACAATAAAATCAGAAACTGGATGAACCTTTAAAACAACATAAAGATACCAGTAAATGACAGAATCAGATGAGTTTCGAAAAAAATGTTGATTTATTGGAGCTTTACTGGTAATATGGAATAAACAGGTGAATTGTTTTCAGTCTGTTGAGCTTTTCAACGACAAAGGCAAACCGGACGAAAGTCCGGGACGCAAAGCTAAAGGGCCTGGACCACGACGCGGTCAGCGGGCGTGGAGTTGGCAGCCAGTTGCCTAAAGGAAAAGTTTTTTGTTTCCGTTGGCTGAATACAGGACCGTACACTGAAAAGCTCTGAAAACTGAAAATATTCTTCACCGACAAAGGCAAACCGGGCGAAAGTCCGGGGCGCAAAGCTAAAGGGCCTTATGCCGGACCCGGTAGGGACGGGGTGGCAGCCAGCTGCCGAAGGGAGAATGTTT
>DGEQ01000022.1:0-8138 GCA_002386045.1 Hungateiclostridiaceae bacterium UBA3922
GATGGGAAATGCCTGTGTTTTGTACCGTTGGGGAAATACTGCGTCTCAAGGCAGAGAGCGCTCCTCTTGTCGTACACGGCGCCGCCCTTGCCCGTGACACGGGTTATCATGTTGCCCGAGTAGAACTGTATGCCGGGCTTCGTGGTGTACACTTCCATAAGCCTTCCGCTCTTCGGATCATAAAGCTCGGCAGCTTTTTCAGGCTCTTTCCCGCTGACGTTGAGTACCCAGTTGTGGTCATAACCCAGTCCGCAGGCTATCTGCTCATAATCCGATCCGACACCTTCCCTTACCGGTTTCGGCGTCCTCAGGTCCATCGGGGTGCCCGCCACGTCCCTTATTTCTCCGGTAGGGATACATTCGTTGTTTATAACGGTGAATCGGTCCGCATTTATCATTATCAGGTGGTCCAGGATGTCTCCGGACCCGTGGCCGGACAGGTTGAAATACGCGTGGTTGGTGAGGTTCACGACAGTGTCCTTGTCAGACACGGCGAAATAATCGATCCTGAGGCTGTTGTCATCTGTGAGTGTATATGTGACCTTTACATCGAGGTTCCCCGGATAATTCTCTTCTCCGTCCGGGCTCAGGTACGAAAGCTGCAGCGCCTGGACGCCGTCCTTTTCGATCGGCTCGGCCTGCCAGACCACCTTGTCGAAACCGCGGTTCCCGCCATGCAGGTGGTTCCTTCCGTCATTTTTAGCCAGGTGGTATGTCGCACCGTTCAGTTCGAATTCAGCGTTCTCGATCCTGTTCCCATGCCTGCCGATGATCGCCCCGAAATACTGTCCCAGTTTCAGATACTGCTCCAGGTTGTCATATCCGAGGTTCACATCATCTATATGCCCGTCCCTGTCCGGTACATCGATGCTTACGATTATCCCGCCGTAGTTGATGATACCGACGGACATGTTGTTCCTGTTACTCAACTTGTACAGGTAGATTTCCGTACCGTCCGGCATTTTCCCGAAAAGACTCTTTTCAATACCCATAAAAATACCTCCGTTCGAAAATGTGTGCCTCGCTGGGCAGGGAACCTGGTAAGATTCCTCCAACACCGGTTTGCTTGCTGCAACACCGGTTAAGTTCCCGCAACAAGTATTTTACCATATATTATCGCCTCTACCAAACATTATCGTCATGCCAAACCGGTAAAACATCGTCGGCACATAGCTCCCACCACGACGCAGTGCCGCATCGACCCGGTGCTACGGTCCGGTAACATGTCGATCCGGTCCTACGGTCCAGTGTTGCAACGATCTGGTGCTTCCGCCTGGTACTGCACCGACCTTGTGCTGCCGCCTGGTACTGCATCGACCTTGTGCTGAAGCCGGCAACACATCTATCCGGTCCTACGGCCCGGTACTGCATTGCCAGCACAAAGCCGGGAACTACGCCCCGACATCCAGACCCTGTACCACATCGATCCGGTATCATGCCGGGAAATAACCCCCCGCGTGCTTAATTTTTCAAGTTTTGTCCACCGTATTGAAATTTTTCATTTACTATAATGCGGTATAGGAGATATTATGTTGACTGTTATTGGTAAATTTCAATAAAATCGATGGGAAAAGTGCTGAAAAGTTTAAAAAGTTCACACCTGGGGTGGCAAAAAATGCAGTTGGTGAGGTCAGACTGACCTGGGCCGGGTTGCCTGACCGGCTGGCACGGATCGACGACCGGCTGACCCGGATCGGCGGCCGGGCTGGCCTGGCTGGCACCAATCAACGGCCATGTTGGGCCGGATCAACGACAGGGCTGGCCTGGCTGGCAGCGACCCCACAGGAGACCCCGGGGAAATAGTATAAAAGGCTGCCGACACCCAGATGTGGCGGCAGCACAAGTCCAAACATCCTGCCACTGTGCCACTGTTGTCACTTCTTTATGTTCTTTATCGCTTTTTCAGCGAAGCTGTTGTCCACCAGTTTATCATACGGCGCCTCCTTTTCGAGTTCGCCGGCAGTTTTCATCACTTCCTGCAGCAGGTCCAACGACTCCTTCTTCATGATCGGGTCGGTGCACCATGTATCCTGCTCCTTGTAGCGCTTTACAACGGTGACGAGCAGATCCATGTCGGAGTCTGGGAAGGAATCCTTCAGGGCTTCAGCCACCTCTTCCGGCGTGTGGGTGTCCACCCATACCTGGCCCCTGTAGATGGCATTGGTGAATTTCTGTATGATCTCAGGATTCTTCTCTATGTAGCTTTTCTTCGCATAATAGGCAGTATACGGGATCTCGCCGCTGTCGCGCCCTATCGAAGCCACTATGTATCCCCTGCCTTCCCTTTCCAGCGTCGAGGCCACAGGCTCGAACAGCGCCACGTAATCCCCCATGCCCCCGGTGAACGCTCCGGCCATCAGCGCGAACTGGGTACTGGTATCAAGCTCCACATCCACGCCAGGCATAATGCCGTGCTTTTTGAGCACATACTCCAGCGTCATTTCAGGCACTCCGCCTTTTCTGCCGGCAATGATGAACTTGCCTTTCACATTGGTCCATTTGAAGTCCGGCTCGGGCTGCCTTCCCACCAGGAAGGACCCGTCGCGCTTCGTCAGCTGCGCGAATACGACCGCATGGTCCTCCTTGCCTTCATTATAGACATATATCGCGGCCTCCGGCCCTGAAAAACCGATGTCCGCCTGGTTGGAAAGCACCGCTGTCATCACCTTGTCTGCACCCTGCCCGTTTATCAGTTCGATGGACAGGCCCTCCTCCTCGAAAAAGCCGAGATTGAGAGCAACATACTGGGGCGCGTAGAATATTGAATGCGTGACTTCATTGAGCCTTATCTTTACAAGGTCTTTTTCTTTGCATGCCGTAAAGCTCATTATAATGCTTATCGCAAGTAAGACAGCCAAGAGAACTCTCACGAATTTCATCCATATTCCTCCTTCCGGCCGATATCTTTATACTTTAACCCTGCGCCTGTCTGTCTTTATCCCGCACCTGTCCTTATGCCTTTATCCTGTACCGGCGTGTGTCTGCCGCTCTTACCGGCGTAATGGCCTGTGTGCCGTTTTACCAGCGCTATGGCGTATATTTACCGCTTTTTCACCAGCGACTTTTCGATATACACTACGCCCTGGTACATGAGGGCTGCCGCTATCGAGAGGATGATCACGCTCGTCATTACCAGGTCCAGTTGGAAAACCTGCCCTCCATATACGATCAGGTACCCGAGCCCGGCTTTCGAAACCAGGAACTCGCCCACTATGACGCCTACCCACGAAAGCCCGACGTTTACTTTCAGCGCATTGATTATTACAGGGTACGACGACGGCAGCACCACCTTTGTGAGAACCTGCAGCCTGTTTGCCCCGAAAGTCCTGACCAGCTTGATTTTTTCCCTGTCCACCGACACGAAGCCGCTGAGCACTTCCAGTATCGTCACGATCAGCGAGATGGTAAGCGCTATGGCTATTATGGAAGCCGGGCCGGCGCCGATCCAGACTATGAAGATCGGACCGAGAGCTATCTTGGGAAGGCTGTTGAGAACTACCAGGTAAGGTTCCAGGACCTTCGACAGCAGTTCGGACCACCAGAGTATCACGGCTATCAGCGTGCCCGCCGTAGTCCCCAGCATGAACCCGATCACCGTTTCAAGGCATGTTATCCCGGTATGATAGAACAGCTTGCCTTCCCGGTACAGGCTGGCGACGGTATCCGCTATCCGTGACGGCTGGCTCGTGATGAACGGATCGATCAGCTTAAGGCGCGCCAGCAGTTCCCAAAGGGCGAACAGGGCAACCAGCAGGAACAGGCGCAGCACAAGGATGAGCGTCTTCCTCCTCCTGACCTTTTTGAGGTATTCCATGTGTTCTTTTGAAATGCCGTTGCTGTTCATACCGATCAACTCCCTGGTTCCGCGTCATAACTGTAAACCGGGCCGCCGGATCCATGTGTCCGGGCAGCTAAACGTGTATATCAAGGTCCTTCCATATATCGTTGAAGTAGTGCCTGAATTCCGGGGCTTCCCTGCAGCTCATCGGGGTTTTCTTCTCGCATGTCAGCTGGACCCGGTATATCTCCTTTACAGTACCGGGCCTTTTGGTGAGTACCACGACGCGGTCAGCCATGCTGATGCTTTCCGCGATATCGTGGGTGACCATTATCGCCGTTTTGTTTTCCCGCTTTATGATCGAGTGGATATCTTCGGCCACCGCCAGCCTGGTCTGGTAGTCAAGCGCGGAAAACGGCTCGTCGAGCAGCAGTATCTGCGGCCTGACGGCCAATGTCCTTATGAGGGCCGCCCGCTGCCGCATCCCACCGGAAAGCTGGTTCGGATACTTATCCCTGAACTCGGAAAGGCCGTAAGTTTCAAGGAGTTTCAGCACATACTCCTTCGTCTGGCTGTTCAGCGTGCGGGTGATCTCAAGACCCAGGATGACGTTCTCGTAAATGGTCCTCCACTCAAACAGATAATCTTTCTGGAGCATATAGCCCACCTGGTTGCCAGGTCCGGTCACGGGCTGGCCTTCAATCATCACCGACCCTTCGGTGGGCTTCAGAAGCCCGGCGATAAGAGAAAGGAGCGTTGATTTGCCGCAGCCGCTGGGGCCGACGATGCTGACGAATTCACCATCTTCAACGCAAAGGTTTATGTCCCTGAGCGCTGTGATCTCACCGTTGAGCGAATGATACTTCATGCTGAGATTATGTACTTCAACTACCGCTCCCAAAATACCACCCTCCGAACCAGGTACTGCAAGCTGTCAGCCGCATGTCAGCCTCGTCGCATCCTGGCGATCCGACGGGCAGGAATATTATGTACATTACAGTATATAAATCCGGGGCTCAAACAGTGAAAGAAAATGCGCATTAAAAAACAGCCGCCTTGCGGCGGCTGTCCGTATGGACCGGATATCAGGGTCCGGTCTGTTACCTGGGACACCGCATATCATCGGCTGAACCGTTTCCCGAAATACCTCATGAAGCGGTTCCAGTCGTACCTGCCCAGGAAATGGGTGCCGCGGCGCAAATGGTACGCTACGCTTCCGCCATGCAGTTCATCTCCCGGCCCAGGATAGCCGGAAACGCCGTCCGTACCGCCTGCTGCAGTCTGCGCACGGACATCTTCCCGGCTTAAGCCTTTTGCCCCCAGCATCTCGTATACCCTGCTCACCTCGACACAGCACAGGTATTCCGACTGCGGGTCGCACCATTCGTCTTCCGATGCGCTGGCGACATAGAGGAGCCTCGGGGCAATAAGCGACAGCACGAAATGCTGGTCGAAAGGCATTTCATCTTCTCTGTCGGCATATTTTCGGTAATTATCACAGAACCAGTACCCGAAAGCGCCGGTAATATTGCTGACATGCTCACCCTTTTTGCCGCGCGTTATCGCTGCGCCGGAGCATCCCGAATCATTGGATATGCACCCGGCAAACCTTTCATCCTGCGCAGCACACCACAGGGCCGTTTTCCCAAGCCTTGAATGCCCGGCGACGACTACTTTCCCCGGGTCTATGTCGTTCCTGGACCAGAGGTGGTCCATCACCCGTGACGCAGCCCAGGCCCACATCGCTATCTTTCCCCAACTGTCGGGATCGCGGCGTCCGTTTCCGTACATTGCGGCAATGCCGCCCGAAAACCCGTCGTCAGTATCAGGAGCCACGTCCGAGTAGCAGAACGTCGCCACCGCAAAGCCCCCGTCCAGGATCTCCTCAGCGGGCAGGCACATATCTGCAATGTGCGGACTGAATGAAATGAGCAGGAATACCGGAGGGCAAACCGGGTCCTTCGGGACCGCAAGGCTGAACGGGAATGAAAATTCCCCGCCTGGCGTGTCAAAACCCAGCCTGATATTGTAATATGCGGCTTTTCCTCCAAAAGCCTTTTCATCGCCAAACAGGACGTCCGCCCGTACTTCTTCCGGCGGAGGCGGCGAAAAACCATACATCTCACGGCTCAGCAGTTCAAGGATCTCTTTCCGGCGTTCTCTCCACAGTTCCGGGCTGTCCGCGTATCGCCCGTCATCCATGCGTAGAACGTCAGGCAGATTGCGGCTGCCCAGGTCGTCTGTCACCATTCTGTTCCCTCCAGTCCGAAATCACATCCTGTTGACATGGCATCCGGCGCGATGCGCTGCAGGGCCTGATACAGCACCCTGCTGCGGTCACGGCATTCCGGCACTGCCATAATCACAGCACTTTCCTCCTGCTATAATTATAGCACTTCGGCCCTGCCACGGCCATAGCACTTCGCCCCTTTCCCAGATGACGCTTCGGCCCTGTCTCAGCCACATCACTTCGGCCATAGCCTGACCGTGCAATAGATATTTCTTCGGAATAGTTTCAACGATTTGTCATACGTTGCAGAATTTTTTAATTATGTGGTAAAATGTACTAAACGGTGACAAGTGATGAGATCCGGGAGGTAAATATGTATTTCCGTACCCTGGACGACTTTAGGTTCTATATTGAAGCCTTGGACTTCAGATCCTCCGAGCAGCTTATGATAATGGCCGGAGACAGATCGGCCCAGCGGATACCTGAACTGATAGATCTGCTTAATAAGCAGAAAATCAGCTTTTTTGGTGCCATTTTCCCGGAGATCATTATTGGGAACAAGACCTGCAGGGAAGGGTACGTGGTCGAAAAACTGAAGCCCGTATACTCGGCCCTCGTTTTTCCCTTCATGATGAAGTTTTCGCAGGACAGGAACAAGTTGAAGGGCTCAACGGCCATCGTTTTCGTGGACGGCCTGTCCGGCAGGATGAAAGATCTCACCGACACGGTCTACGACAAGCTGGGCAACTGTGTCACTTACATCGGCGGAGGCGCCGGATTCCGGGATATGAAGCACCGGCCGTGCATATTCAACAGCACCGGCATATACAAGGACGCACTCTATATCTGCATCGTCAGGAACAATTCCGCCGTCGCCGTTGAGCACGGATGGAAGATCCTGCGGGGTCCGTTCTACGTCAACAGATCCTACGACAACGTGCTGTCAGTCCTGGATAACTGCAGCGCATTCGATGTCTACAGGCATGTCATCGAGGAAGAAGAACACCTGACGCTGTTCAGGGAGGATTTCTTCATATATGCCAAGGATCATCCATTCGGGATCCTCGATGAAGACGGGACAGTGATCGTCCGGGATCCGGTAGCCGTCAATGACGACGACGAGATCATTTGCGTCGCCGGCATCCCTGAAGGTTCGGACCTGTACATACTGCACGGTGATGCGGACACACTGCTGGAATCCTCGTTGCGGATAACAAGGGCCAGGGGAAAGATGAGCGACCGTCCCAAACGGTACCTGCCGCTTTTGTTCGACTGCGTGTCAAGGGCCATGTTCCTTGGAAAATATATCTTCGAAGAGCTTGACAACATCCAGGCCAATCTCAGTCATGGAGTCGAAGGCGCCCTTTCCATCGGGGAGATAGCATGCAGGAAAAACGGGGAACTGGTCATCCACAACAAATCCACCGTTCTGGCACTGATGGAGTTGTGACGCAGGTCCGCTGCCGACGGCTTTGCCGGGTACGAACTTACGGTCTGGGGACACATAAAATTTCAGCGTAAAGGATGATCCATATCAGGACTTTCATCGGTATCGACTTCAGCAAGGAATGCAAGGAATTCATCTCCGAACTGCAGCAGAGGTTCAGGAAATATTCGGTCAGGGGCAGATGGAAGCGCATAGAGAACTTTCATCTCACCCTGAAGTTCCTTGGTGAGATAAGCACTGAAAGGAAAAACCAGATAGACATGGCCATGAGCAGCATCTGCAGCGCTTTCAGGCCTTTCAGCCTTGAAATCGCCAAAGCAGGGATATTCAAAGGCCATGATAAGATACGCGTTTTGTGGCTTGGAGTCGGGGGCGAACTCGATGCGCTGCACCGGTTGGCCGGCAGTATCGACAGTTCGATGTCCTCTCTGGGATTCCCCCCGGAAAACAGGCGCTACACGCCGCACATCACCATAGGCCAGGATATCGTGTTCGAGTGTCCCTTCGAAAACATAGCGGAATCCATCGGCGAGATATCATATGGCCCGATAAAAGTCGAAAAAATAAACCTGTTCAAAAGCGAACAGATCCGGAACAGGCGTGTCTATACGATAGTTTCGGAGTATGACCTGGAAGGCGTCTGAGCAGACATGCGTCATTATGGCGTATGAGCAGATATGCTG
>DGEQ01000022.1:8321-14039 GCA_002386045.1 Hungateiclostridiaceae bacterium UBA3922
ATGAGCAGGCATGCACCCACGCCGGATGCACTCACGCCGCATGCACACGTGATGCATACGTGCCGACCGTGCCTGCGCCATTTCAGCATCCCGCTCCGGCATCGGTACCGCGTTTCCGATCCAGGCTTTCGGCATCACGCTCCAGGATCTCCTGCCGCCGGCGGAGTTTCCGGCTCTCCGTCTGAGCCCGCCAGGCCGAAGTATTCCTCAAGGGTCATGCCTTTTTCAGCAATGTCCATAGCGGCATCCCTGCCTACATACCTGAAATGCCACGGTTCATAGTCATACCCGGTGATGCCTTCCTTCCCTTCGGGATACCTCATGATAAAACCGAACCTGGCTGCATTTTCCGCCAGCCATTTCCCTTCGCGCGTATTCGCGAATGCCTTGCTCAGGCTATAGCCCATCGATCCGGAGGATATGTCGATCGCCAGACCGGTCTGGTGCTCGCTGCGCCCGGGCATAGCACTGACCCTCATGGCGGCGTCCAGGCCCATCTGGCTTACATGCTTGTTGAATACCGTCTGCTGGAGTTCATATGACCTGAACCCTGAAACGGCGCACAACTCGATCCCCTCTTTCCTGGCGGCTGCAAACATTTCGGCCAGGGCGTCGGAAGCTTCCTTCCGCAGATATCTCGCTGCAGCCCTTCCGCTGCAAGTCACCTGCAGCCTTACCAGGTCATCCGGCTTCCAGTCTGCCGGAAGGATCCGGGTCTTGTTGACGATCACGAAATAGCTGTCGCAGCTGTCTATGTCAGCCACTGTCATGTATGCCCTGCTCACAGGACCGGCGGGATTCCCGGATGGATCCGAGGCATCCCCGGTATACTCGTCATTCGAGGTGTCCGCAGCGTACCAGGCATCCCGGGTCTTCGTGGTATCCGAGGCGCTCCCGGTAACCTTGTCACCCCTAATATCCGCGTCACCCCGGGTATTCCCGGTACGCCCGATGTTCGCGGCACCACCGGCATTCCCGGCCCCTTCTTCGACGCCATTGCCGCTGCCGGCTGCTTTCACCGCTATACCGCTGCCGTCGCTCACCCCTGCATTGTCCCTGGCACCTGCCTTGGTACCGGTTTTACTGTCAGCTTTTTTATCGGCCCCCGTGACGTCTGCCGTATCATCGATGCTATTGCCGGCACCGCTGCCATCGCCGCTACTGACGATATCATCGGCATTGCCGGCGTTGTTCGTATCTCCGGCATCGCTGCCGTCAACTGCGCCACTCTCACCGACGGCGGCACCGTTCCCGTTGCCTGTACGGCGGCGGAGCCATATGGCGACATTTCCGGCTGTGACGTTATCGAGCTTCAGCCCATTGCCCCTGACAGGATCGATATATATGGTCCCCTTTACGTCAAGGTTGCGCAGTGTAGTGTTTTCTGCGAACACATGGACATCTCCTTCGACCACGGCATCTGTTAACATTATATTTCCTGCGGTGACCAAAACGTTCTTCTTAATGACAAACAGGCTCTCCTTATCCCGGGGTTCATAAATACAGCCGGCTACATCCAGCACAAGATCCTCCGTGACTACCTTCATCATCTTGTCGCCGTTGCTGCCTACCACTTTCACGAGTATGACCTGCCACCCCACGGCAGGTTCTTCCTTTGGATCGGCCTGCTCACCGGCCTTCTGTCCGATGCCGCCGGCGATGACCTGCACCATGCGGACTTCTACTGTATCTTCCGGGCTTTCGGCGGCCGAACCGGCGCCGGCTGCCTGCACGGGCACTAATGCGCCGTTTATAGATATCAGCATGGCAAGGATGAATATAAAACCTGCTTTGAATTTCCTCACAAAAACTCCCCCCGGAACACGACAGCCGGCACAGCCCTCCCCGTCTCCCGGAAAAGGCTGCCCACAAAACCCGTATATTTAAAGTCTATACATCAGTATACATAAATTGATCCAAGGAGTAAAGGTGCATGGCACATCTGTCAACAAGGCGTTTATTGATAAAAATCCTCCCGATGTATTGCAAAAGCCGACACCGGAAGGATTTTCAGAAGCCCGTTCCAGATACTCATTCCAGCCTCTTCCTGAACTCCGCTATAAGGGCTTTCAGCACTTCGACGACGTCACCCGTTATACCGAAGGTCGCGACTTTGAAAATCGGGGCGTCCGGGTCCTTGTTTATGGCAATGATCGTATCGGATGACGACATGCCGGCAAGATGCTGCACAGCGCCTGATATCCCGCATGCGAAGTACACCCTGGGTCCGACGGTCTTGCCCGTCTGCCCGACCTGGTGGCTGTAATCCACCCAGCCGGCATCAACGACGGCGCGTGATGCTCCGACGGCGCCGCCGAGGATATCCGCAAGTTCTTCCACCAGCGCGAAGTTCTTGGGATCGCCGAGTCCCCTGCCCCCCGACACGACGATATCGGCTTCGGTAAGGCTTACCTTTTCACAAAGCGTAGTCACTGTGTCGATGACCTTGACCCTGGTTTCCCCGGGCATATCCACATCCGGCCTTATGATCTCCCCAGTGCGCGATGGATCCGGATCCGGCGCTTTCATCACCTTTGGCCTTACCGTTGACATCTGGGGCCTGTGGTTCGGGCATATGATGGTCGCCATCAGGTTGCCTCCGAATGCCGGGCGGGTTTGCAGCAGCAGCCTCCTTTCAGGGTCGATCCCGAGCTTCGTACAGTCGGCGGTCAGGCCCGTATTCAGCCGCGACGCCACCCTAGGCCCGAGCGAGCGTCCGTAAGTCGTCGCTCCCAGGAGCACGATCTCCGGTTTATACCTGCTTATCAGCTGTGTGAATATGTCGGCATAGGACTCGTCGTTGAACTGCTTCAGCAACGGATGTTCCACCAGGTAAACATTGTCGGCGCCGAAAGATATCAGCTTCCGGGCTTCAGCCTCTACCCCGTCGCCCAGCAGTACTGCCGAGAGTTGCTCCCCGAGCTGATCCGCCAGTTTCCTCCCCTCACCGAGCAGTTCCGGCACAACACCGGCGACTGCCCCGTCCTTCTGCTCCGCGAACACCCATACGCCCCTGTATGCAGAAAGGTCGTCGCGTTTCCCGGGCTCATCCTTTACGAGTTCGATCGCCCCGAATTTGCACGAAGAAACACAGGCCCCGCACAAGGTGCAGTTGTCCTGTATCACTGCTTTTTTATCGACTATACGGATGGCATCGAACGGGCATGCTTTTACACATAGCCCGCATCCGCAGCATTTTTCCGTTATTATCCTTATACCAGCCATTAAACAACCCCCAAGTATATTACATTCAGCATCCTCCGACCGGGAACCGCATCGACATAAGCTTGTCGACCAGCTTCCTGGCCTGCTCTTCGGCGTCCCCCTCTATCATTTCGCTTTTGACTTCATGGACAGGCACGAAGGTTTCGATCACCTGCGTAGGTGAACCTTTCAGTCCGCAGAGATTTTTGTCAGCGCCGACGTCGTCTGCCGTCCAGACGGTCACCACGGCTTTTTTTGCCCGCATCATGTTTTTGAGCGACGGCAGCCTTGGCTCGTTTATTTCCTTTACAACAGTGATGACTGCCGGAAGCGGCATTTCTATCACTTCGTAGCCGTCGTCGGTCATCCTCTGGCACCTGATGGAGTTCTCGCTTATCTCCTCTATTTTCCTGACATATGTAGTATGCGGCCAGCCGAGCTTTTCGGCGAGGCTCGGTCCCACCTGCGCGGTATCCCCGTCCGTTGCCTGCTTGCCGCAGATCACCAGGCCCACGTTCCCTATCTTCCTTATGCCCATCGACAGCGCATAGGAAGTCGCCAGCGTATCGGCTCCGGCAAACGCCTTGTCGCTGAGCAGTACTGCGTCGTCCGCGCCAAGGCCGATGGTGGTTTTGAGCAGTTCCGCCACAGACGGTATGCCCATGCTGATCACCGTCACCTTTCCGCCAAGCCGCTCCCTTATCCTCAGTCCTTCCTCCACCGCATGCATGTCGAATGGGTTGATTATCGCCTCGACTCCCTCGCGGATGATGGTATTGGTCTCCCTGTTCATTTTTACTTCCGTCGTGCCCGGAACCTGCTTGACACATACGACTATATTCATTTGCTCATACACTCCTGAAGCGTAGTTTGTCAAAAAACACCCTGTACCGGTACGGTCACTTCTTCGACAGTCCCTTGATCAGCTCAAGCGCTATGACGTTTCGCTGGATCTGGTTCGTACCCTCGTATATCTGTGTTATCTTGGCGTCGCGCATCCTCTTCTCCACGGGATATTCCTTCATGTAGCCGTAACCGCCGAGGATCTGCACGGCGTCGGTCGTTACCTTCATGGCCGTATCCGAAGCGAATACCTTGCACATAGCGGATTCTTTCGAGAAGTCCTTCGCACCGCTGTCGATGTAGCGGCATGTCTGGTAGACGAGTGCCCTTGCAGCTTCGATCTGGATCGCCATATCGGCGAGCATGTGCTGGATAGCCTGGAACGACGATATAGGCTGGCCGAACTGCACTCTCTGCCTCGAGTACTTAAGGGCTTCGTCGAACGCCCCCTGCGCGATGCCGAGCGCCTGTGCCGCCACGCCGGGCCTTGTCCTGTCGAGGGTCTTCATCGCTACGAGGAAGCCCATCCCTTCTCTGCCAAGCAGGTTTGCCTTCGGTATCCTGCAGTTTTCGAATATAAGCTCGCTGGTGCAGGAAGCCCTGATTCCCATCTTGTTTTCCTTTTTACCGAAAGAGAACCCCGGGGTGCCTTTTTCTACGATGAACGCCGAGAATCCCCTGGCTCCCCTGCTCCTGTCGGTGCAGGCTATGATGGTGAATATGTCGGCTTCTTCGCCGTTGGTGATCCATTGCTTCGTTCCGTTGAGGATATATTCATCCCCATCCTGCACGGCAGTGGTCCTTATCCCGGCAGCATCACTCCCGGCGTCGGCCTCTGTCAGTCCGAATGCAGCCAGTTTCCTGCCCGCCGCTATATCAGGGAGGTATTTCTGCTTCTGCTCGTCATTCCCAAAAAGGATTATCGGATATGTACCGAGCCCGGTCCCTGCAAAAGCCAGCGATATCCCGCCGCAGGCCCTGCTGAGTTCCTCGACCACCAGTGCCATTGCAAAGACGCCGCCGCCGAGCCCGCCGTATTCTTCCGGGATGTAAACACCGCACAGATCGGATTCCGCGAGGACCTTGACTATATCGTGCGGGAACCTTCCTTCCTCGTCGTACTGGATGGCGACAGGCGCGATTTTTTCATCGGCTATCCTGGCAGCCAGTTCCTTTATCATCTGCTGTTCCTCGGTCAGGAAATAATCCATGATACACACTCCTTTTCCCGCGGGGCTGAAGCAAATGCCCTGGTACAGTTCGGCCTCCGATTTTTTCCGGCAGACAGCCCGGCGTTGTATTATTTAGTATTTAGCTTTGATTTAGTATTTGATATTATTATCTGGTAATAATAGCAGATATTTAGAGTATAATACAATTTGCATTACAGCGCAAGAGAAACCAGGGCCAAAATCTGTCATCCCGGGATAACGCTACTTTTGTGCACTTGATAAATGCTGCTTTTTTATACATGCTTAGCTAAAATTCCGGCAACCTGCATGTTCAAAATTGCAGGTAATGCGTACGGCTTTGAAAATTTTCGTTTACCATATTTCGCTTTGCACGATATTATGTAATCCGATTTTGAAACTCTTCAATAATATTTCCGAGAAATACACACATTAGCTGCAAATTTGCATAACAGGATCGGCAAGGATCCAGGTAGCCGGC
>DGEQ01000070.1:0-4511 GCA_002386045.1 Hungateiclostridiaceae bacterium UBA3922
GCTCCTCGGCCATTCGCTCCACGGGCTATTTGCTCCTCGGGTTCTTCACCTGTGCCTGCGCGGCAGCAAGCCTTGCTATCGGCACACGGAACGGCGAACACGATACATAGTCGAGGCCGATGTTATGGCAGAACTCGACCGACGACGGATCTCCGCCGTGCTCTCCGCAGATGCCGAGCTTGATGTCGGGCCTTGTTGCCTTTCCGCCCTCGACAGCTATCTTCATCAGCTTGCCCACACCGGACTGGTCGATCCTGGCAGTCGGGTCGAATTCGAATATCTTCGCCTGGTAGTAGTCCTCAAGGATCCTGCCGGCGTCGTCACGGCTCAGGCCGTAAGTCATCTGCGTCAGGTCGTTGGTACCGAAGGAGAAGAACTCGGCTTCTTTTGCGATCTCGTCAGCCAGCAGTGCAGCCCTCGGTATCTCGATCATCGTACCTACCTTGTAGTCCAGGCTGACTCCTGCTTCCTTTATGATGGCGTCAGCTGTCCTGACGATGACATCCTTGACGAATTCCAGTTCCTTGATGTCACAAACCAGCGGGATCATGATTTCGGGAGTCACATTCATGCCCTTCCGGTTGACGTTGATAGCAGCCTCGATGATCGCCCTGGTCTGCATCTCAGCGATCTCAGGGTATGAAACGGCCAGACGGCAGCCCCTGTGGCCCATCATCGGGTTGATTTCGTGCAGGTTCTTGATGATGTTCTTCAGTTCATCCGCAGTTATGCCCAGTCCGTCAGCCAGCTCCCTGATCTCGTCTTCGTCCTGCGGCAGGAACTCATGCAGCGGCGGATCCAGCAGCCTTATGGTCACCGGACGGCCTTTCATTACCGTAAAGAGTTCCTCGAAATCGCTCCTCTGCATGGGCAGGATCTTTTCAAGGGCCTTCTTCCTCTGCTCTGCATTGCTCGCAACGATCATCTGCCTGAAGGCAAATATCCTGTCGGATTCGAAGAACATGTGCTCGGTACGGCACAGGCCTATTCCTTCTGCACCGAACCTTACTGCCGTATCGGCGTCTTTCGGTGTATCCGCGTTGGTCCTGACCTTCAGGGCCCTGATCTCGTCAGCCCATGACATGAGTGTTGCAAAGTCGCCTGCCATCTCGGGCTCGACCGTCGGCAGCTGTTCGCCGTATACGTTCCCGGTGGAGCCGTCCAGCGAGATCCAGTCACCTTCGGCGTACTTCTTTCCGTTCTTGTCGACGAAGTATTTCTCATGCTCGTTGATCTTGATCTCGCTGCAGCCTGCGACACAGCACCTTCCCATACCGCGCGCTACGACTGCCGCATGGGATGTCATACCGCCGCGGCCTGTCAGGATGCCCTGCGAAGCATGCATGCCCTCGATATCTTCGGGCGATGTTTCGAGCCTTACGAGGATGACTTTCTTTTCCCCGCTGTTATATGCGTTGACTGCATCTTCAGCAGTAAAGTAGATCCTTCCGGTAGCTGCTCCGGGCGAAGCGGGAAGTCCTTTTGCAATAGGCTTTGCAGACTTGAGCGCCTTCTGGTCGAATGCCGGGTGCAGCAGCGTATCCAGCTGTTTCGGATCCACCTTGAGGATAGCTTCTTCCTTCGTGATCATGCCTTCGTTCACCAGGTCGACAGCTATCTTGAGAGCGGCAGCGGCAGTCCTCTTGCCGTTCCTGGTCTGGAGCATGAAGAGCTTTCCTCTCTCGATGGTGAACTCCATGTCCTGCATGTCCCTGTAGTGCTTTTCAAGGGTTTCCGCTATCTTAACGAACTGGTCGTATACTTCCGGGTTTATCTCCCTGAGCACATCGATGGACTGGGGAGTCCTTATACCGGCAACGACGTCTTCTCCCTGCGCGTTCATCAGGAATTCGCCGTACAGCTTCTTTTCACCCGTGGACGGGTTCCTCGTGAATGCAACGCCGGTACCCGAATCTTCGCCCATGTTGCCATATACCATTTCCTGTACGTTCACGGCAGTGCCCCAGTCGCCCGGGATGTCGTTGAGCCTCCTGTAAACGATGGCCCTCGGATTGTTCCACGAACGGAAGACAGCTTTCACCGCTTCCATGAGCTGAGCCCTGGGATCCTGCGGAAAGTCTGTGCCTTTTTCCTTCCTGTACAGTTCCTTGTATCTCCTGACTACCTCTTTGAGGTCCTCGGCATCAAGGTCGGTGTCCTGCTTCGCATTTTTCGCTTCCTTGACCTCGTCGAGGATAGCCTCGAATTTCGGTTTTTCGATCTCCATGACAACGTCGCTGAACATCTGGATGAACCTTCTGTAGCTGTCATAAGCGAATCTTTCGTTGTTTGTGAGCTTTGCGAGCCCTGCGACGACCTCGTCATTGAGGCCCAGGTTCAGGATGGTATCCATCATGCCTGGCATCGAAGCCCTGGCTCCGGATCTTACCGATACGAGAAGCGGATTCGACGGATCCCCGAATTTCTTTTCAACGATCTTTTCCATTTTGGTCAGGGCTTCATAGATCTGGTCCTCGATCTCCTTCGCGATCACCTGTCCGTCGTTATAATATCTGGTACAGGCTTCCGTGGTCACTGTAAACCCTCTTGGCACCGGAAGTCCGAGGGCTGTCATTTCCGCAAGGTTTGCGCCTTTGCCTCCGAGAAGCTCCCTCATAGAGGCATTGCCTTCACTGAACAGATAAACGTACTTTGCCATAGCTACCTCCATTTTATGTATTATGAAATAGTTGGATCACATTTCAATAATAAGCAGTTCTGCCGATAACCCATATCATTATAACATAATATTCTTTTTTGAAAATATGTTTTTTGCATTTTGTATACCAATCGACACAGCGGAGACATGCCGACTTACATTAGTTTTTCCACTGTCAGAGCATTTTATTACAGGGACATGCAAATCGTTTGCCACAGTGGCATGCCGGCCGCATCCTGCTGCGGCCTTCGGATCTGTTCCGTGAGTGGCGCCGGTCATTTCCTGATATAATCCCTGAAATGGCTCGAATATTTGAGCTCGCCGCTGCTCAGGACCCAGACGGCTTCTGTGTCCGGGATCGACTCTATGAACACCATGCCCTCCTCAAAGGACATGTTGAAAATGGCAGTAGACAGCGCGTCCGCCATACCTGAGTCTTTGCAGACGATCGAGACCGACTTGTATTCTTCAGACGGGAAAAGAGTGTCCGGATCTATTATGTGGTGATAGTTTTTCCCGTCGACCGTGTAGTACCTCTCGTATATGCCGCTGGTGACCACCGAGGCATCGGTGACATCCAGTACATGGAGCATCGCATTCCCATTCCCGGGATCGGGGTTCTGGATACCCACGTTCCATGGCGTGCCGGAGCCGTCCTTCGAGCCGACGGCACGGACGTTGCCCCCGACGCTGATCAGGCCTGAAGTAAAACCTTTTTCGGCGGCCATCCTGCTCACCTGCTCGACGGCATAACCTTTCGCTATCGCCCCGACGTCAAGGCTCATCCCGGGATCTTCCAGGAACACCGTCGACGCTTCTTCATCTATTATGACCTTGTTTATGTCCGTATGCTCCGCGGCTTCCCGTAGCGCTTCCAGGGGCGGGAGTCCGGCAGCATCCGGGTCCTCCATGCCTCTTTCACGGTAATCGTGCCAGATCCTCAGTACCGCTCCGAAGGCCACGTTTATTTCCCCGTCGGTCTTCTCGTACCATTCCTTCGCGTATTTAAGAAGGTCGATTATCCTCCTGTCGACCTTTACAGGGGCCTTGCCCGCCATATCATTGACAGTTTTGAGATTGCTGATCCCCTCATAGCTGTTGTAGATGTCGAAGAGCCTGTGGTATTCCTCCAGGCTGTCGTAGATCATCTGCGCGTACCAGGCAAACTCCTCCTCGTCATCCATGTAGGCTATTATGGTCGTCTTGGTGTCGAAAAGCCTGAGAAAAGTGGCCTCGCGTCGGACCGGCCTTTTCGCGCCGCATCCGGCCAGCCCGAAAAGCATCGCCGCTGCAAAGATTGCGCCCAGCAGCAGTGCAATGGACCTTCTGCATGAAACGAACCTTCTGTATGAAATGAAACCTCTGTATTTGACCTGTCGGTTCCGGAACTCCACGGTATCCTGTCACCCCTGTAAAACAAATCAGAGAGGCATAAAGCGCCTCCCTGACCAATATTACCATAAAGCAGCCGATATTTCTATCTTACGTTCTGCGAAGCCTTTTCCAGGGCCGAGATGAAATCGGTCACATGGACCGTCACCGAGCTGGCCAGTTCAGCTTCCGCAGGCCTTCCGTCCTCGCTCAGCGATATGCCCTTGACTTCGCTGATGGTCTTGCCTTTCACGTATGAAGCAAATGCCGCAGCCTGTTCATTCCATTCCTTACCGATCCCGGACGCCTTCTTCATGTCGTATTTGTCGCCCAGTTCATTCTTGGTCTGCAGGTTTGCATTCTGCAGGTTGGTCGTGATCTTGCCCGACGCATTGAAATTGACGTTGGACTGCGAAGCATCGATGATGCAGCTTGTGATCTTCCCGTCAGACCCCACAGTGATCACGGTATAGGTCGAGTA
>DGEQ01000070.1:4777-7706 GCA_002386045.1 Hungateiclostridiaceae bacterium UBA3922
TCGCCGGATTTTGCACCAAGAGACTGCGCATTGTTAACTGCTTTCTCCAGTACTGCGATCAGGTCGGTGACATGCATCGTCACGGAAGAAGCCAGTTCGGCGTCTGCAGGCGCTCCGGACTCCGTCAGGGCTATCCCCTTGACTTCGGAGATGGTTTTGCCCTTAACATATTCCGCGAAAGCGTCTGCCTGCTCGTTCCATTCCTTCCCGATCCCTGACGCCTTGATCATACCGTATTCCGTCTTGAGTTCCTGCTTGGTCCTGACATTGGTATCAAGAGGCGTCACTATTTTCCCTTCAGCTGTAAAGTTGATTTTCGTCTGTACAGCATCGAATACGACATCCACTATTTTGCCCTGGGCGTCGACCGTTACTGCTGCAACTGTTGAATCGACCTGTGCAAGTCCGTCGTTCTCACCTGCGTCGGCAGATTTTGCGACCGAGGATATGACCGCAAATCCCGTCCTGAGATCACCGGCCGCGGCGCCACCGCCGCCTCCGTCACCACCCGGCACATTTTCCGAGCTTTTTCCGCATGCAGCTAGTACAGACATTACTAAAGCCAGACTCATGATCAGTACCAAAATCCTTTTCATAAAAGCCCCTCCATTTTTTCTGTGTAAGTTTCTGATATTATAAACGCAGCCTTTCAAAGGCCGGTATTATAACCCTGAGAAGAACAGCCGTGGCGATACCGGCGACGACCCCGGACACGAGCAGCACCGGCAGGTATGCCCACAGGTACATTCCGGTGTAAATAAACGAAACCGCGATGAACTGCCCGGTATTGTGAGCTATAGCGCCTGATATGCTGACTGCCGTGTATGAAGCCCTGTCCCTGAAAACAACCATGACGATCAACATGACCGTCAGAGATAGTATTCCACCCGTCAGGCTCAGTATTCCGGCGATCAGCCCTCTCGTAACCAGGACGAACAGGCCTTTAAGGACAGCTATCGAGTAGGCCTGGCCTTTCGAGAGGAAAAACATCGCGTACATCACGGCGATGTTCGACAGCCCCAGCTTAACGCCTGGCACCGGCAACGGCAACGGGATCGAGTTCTCAACGATCGACAGGACCAGGGCAAGCGCGAACATCATGCCCGAAAGCGCCAGCCTCCTTGTCCTGTGCGACTCTTCCCCGGCATTTTCCATGGCCGAAGGATCGTTCAGTGTTCCGTTGATCTTCCTTTCAGACAAACCATGATCACATCCGTTCAAGGCTATCGATCCGCTGCCGCTTCCTTTCGCTGCTCCCATATGCGGCCTGTCACTTCCCCCGTTCATTACTCACCGCTGCTCCCGATCACTATGTCGGGATCCCCCGCTCTCCATCCGTCCGCCGGAACGATCTTCACGATGATGCCATTAGGCAGGCACGCAGCGCTTTGTCCTGCCAGGTACAGCCTGCCTGTCCTGACACAGATCTTGTCCGGGCAATCGGACTGGATGAACCGGATGCTCCCATCCGCATCGACCTGCAAAACCACGTTTTCATCCTGCGGGACAGGAATCGTCCTTTCCTGTCCGGGTACAAGCTCCACTGTTCCGACCAGGTCCGACCAGTAATAGATCTCTGCCCTGACCGGCCTGCCTGAAACCGCGCTGCTGTAGAAATACCATATCGCCGCAGCAGCCACGATGATCACGGTGATTATCAGGATATCGGTTTTCCTGAACAGCTTCATGGCTTTACCCTTCCACTTTGATGATAATATATACCCGCAGTCATGATGCATAAACACGCAGTCATCCATTTTCGGAGACAGATATGCAACAGGGGCGCTGCTCCCGTAATACGGTCTGCTGTTCCCAGCCATGGTTTCGGCTTCAATGCAGATCCACGAACCACAGATCCGGTCACAGCGCAAAGCCCCTGACCACAGATCCGGCCTCACCGCAAATCTCCTGACCATAGATCCGGCCTCACCGCAAATCCCCGGATCGGTTATAAAACAGCGCTGATGAATACCGTGACGGTCAGCGAACCCATTATTATTATGTAGTTTTTGATCGAAGTCATAAAGGTGGTGGCCTTATCCTGGCGCTCCATGAATATGTTTATGTTCCGCTGCACCGGTATGAACGAAAGAAGAGAAACGAGGCAGAACGGCGAAAGTATCCGGAGGACGACCATCGCCACGATCGAGGCATAACACGCATAATACAGGAACGCGAACAGCCGGAGGGCCTTTTTGCCCAGGTAATACGGCAGCGTGTATCTCCTGACCGCCACGTCCTTTTCGACATCGCATGTATTGTTCGCAAGCATTATGTTGGCTGTCGTGCACATTGGCGTCACGGCCAGCAGGAGCACCGATATCATCGGCATAACCTTCAGTTCAAGATTTATGCTCTCCCATCCGAGCCCAAGCGTGAGGTACGTCCCCTCCGGCATGTTGATATAAAGAAGCAGGAACGGGATGAACAGCCCGTAAAACAGGCCTGACATAACCTCGCCCAGCGGCATCCGCGATATCGGCACCGGTCCGTACGTGTAAAACACGCCTGTGAGGAAGCAGAGCCCGCCCAGCAGCAGCACGACGGCATCTGTCAGGTACGCCAGGGTGAGGCCCAGCACCGTGCTCAGCGCGAACAGGACGCATATGATCGCAAAAGCGGTTCGCCTTTCGAACTGCAGCACCTGGTCATTGGTCTTCGTGTCGATATAGTTGTTTATGGCGGTAGTAGTAAGGTCGAACAGGAACATCGAAAAGAAGAACACCAGCGTCCTCAGCCAGTCTATCGGCTGATCCCTGTACAGAAGGTATGCGATGGTCAGCATGAAAGCAAATGTGCTGGTTATCTTCGTTTTGATCTCGAAATAGCTCAGAAACCGCTTGATCAAGACCTTTTCTGCACCTCTCTCATGGGGCCCTCAATCGTTTCTGTTGCACCCCGTTCTCGATCGCCCGGCATCCCGATTGGC
>DGEQ01000070.1:7877-28027 GCA_002386045.1 Hungateiclostridiaceae bacterium UBA3922
TGGATCCCCGATCGCCCGGCATCCTCGATCGTCTGGGATCCTCGACCGCCCGGCATCCTCGGTCGCCCTGGATCCCCGATCGCCCTGGATCCTCGACTGCCTGGCATCCTCGATCGTCTGGGATCCTCGACCGCCCGGCATCCCGACTGCCCGACATCCTCGGCCAGTGCTGCCGACAGGTATCACCTGCGTGCTATTTCCCGGGAAATATTGACCGGGACGTGCAAAATTTCAACTAATGTGCCAGGAAAACAGCCCTGGTACTGAAGTTTATCAATAAACAGGCGACATAAAACAGTATTTCCCTGTATTATGGCAACCTAATTATGGCTCCAAACCGCAAATAGACAAAATATCCCTCACAAAAACTGAAATTCTGCACGTCCCGGCCGCTTTATATCCTGATTTCGTCCCGGCCGCTTCATACCTTGATTTTCACCTGTTCAGCGCACGGTCCGCGATCCCCCGAAGCCTTCTCTTTTTGTCCTCTGGGGCCTCGAGCCTGTCCAGCAGCCTGACATATTTGCCGTGGTACCTTTTCGCCACCAGCTTCGTAAAGCCCAGTCCGCCGGTGATCACGACAGCCCGGCTGATCTCGTCCGCTGTCACTTCCTTGCGTGCTGCCTTCTCTTCAGGCCGGGATCCTCCCGGAGGGCACGTATGACCGGCAGCGTGACCACGCCTTTTTCGAAATCGGACTGCACCGGTTTCTGCGCGACGCTTTCCGTAGCTTCGAAATCCATGCAGTCATCCGTCAACTGGAATATCATGCCCAGGTAATGCCCGAGCTTTTTATAAACGCCGTACTGCGTACGGCCGCATCCCGAAAGGACCGCCCCGGCGAAAAACGAAGCCTCGAACAGCGCCGCTGTCTTCCCGGAGATTATCTTGAGATACTGGCGTACAGAAAGGTCGTAGTTCCCGCTGTTTATCTGCTCGCTAAGCTCTCCGACGCATATCCTCGCAATATAGTCCGGCATATCGATATCGAGATAATCCTTTTTGTTGTCGATCGACGCGGCGATCTGCAAAGCCTTGCTCAGAAGGTAATCCCCGCATATCACCGCGATCCTCCTGCCGAACTTCTTCTGCAGGGTAGGCAGCCCCCGCCTTATATCCGCGTCATCGATGATATCGTCGTGCACCAGCGTGGCAAGGTGCAGCACCTCCACCGCCGCTGCCAGTTTCGCGGCGTTCTCATCTATCACGCCGTCGCCGTTCATCGCACAGGTCAGCAGCGAAACAGCACGGAAAAATTTGCCCCTGGCAAGCGCCAGGTGGGCCGTATATGTCCTTACCACGGAAGGCGAAGATAAAAGTACGCTGTCGACCTCTTCCCTCACCAGAGAAAGAGCCTCTTCGAACCCCACGTATCTCTTCTCAGCCGGGCTTCCATCTCTGTTCCCGGCCGGGCCCCCGCCCCTGTTTCCAGCCGGATCCCCGGCGTTTTTTTCACTAAGGCTCCCGTCGTCTGCCGGAGAACCGGCTCCTATATTAACAGCTACAAAACCGTCAGTCATTGTACAAGTACCACTTTCTGACCCATTTTACATTCTTCCATTTTTCCTTCAGCGCGGGCATGACATAATAATCGAGCCCGAATATACGTCCTCCGCCCACCAGGACAGCTATGCCTGCAAATATCATCCAGAAAGTCGAAAGGTACAGCCCGGTGGTAGTCACGAACATCGCCTGCAGGACAAGCGACGCCGCAGAAGACAGCGTTGTGAACAACCCGCCGATCAGCGCCAGGCCGATGAGTATCTCGGCAAGTACGATAACTATCTGCATGAACATCGTGAAGCCCTCGCTCGGCAGGATAAGGTCATTTATCATCCTGTTGACCAACGGCACATCGAGCTTGAAAGCATAATCGCCCAAAGCCGCATCCGCCGGATCCTTGCCGCTTACGAACAGTATCCTGAACAGCCCGAGGAAGTCGAAATCGATGATCGCTTTCCCTACAGAGCTCGCAGCTTCGGCCGCAGGCGTCGCAGTGCTTGCCGCATCAGCTGCCGCAGCAGTTGCTGTGCTGACCGCGTCGGCCACGGCCGACGTAGCCGTACTTACTGCATCCGCCGCCGCTGCCGTAGCCTGTCCCACGGCATCAGCCGCGGCCGGCGTGGCACCGCTCGTCCCGTCGACCGCCCCGCCGCTCAAAATGCTGTCATACCACTGGTTCGCGCCACTGAAGAACCCTGCCAGTTTCGGTGAAACGAACCAGCCCTCGAGTATCTTTTTGACGCCCTCAAACACCCACACGGCGCCGAGCCATATCCTCAGCGGCACCAGCAGGAAGCTTGGCGTCCTGTTGGAGAAATGCCCGCCGACGAAACTCCTGCGATGCCTTATGGTAAAGAATTCTTTTTTCATGTAGCTGAATATCTTGTTCCAGCCAAGCAACTGGACGAAATAGACCATGTTGATGAAGTGCTTGACGAACATCGCTAAGAAAGAAGGCAGGCTGATCTTCCTGTTCGCCGTGCCTACGTGCGCAACGCCGTATCGTCCGCCAAGGCTCACCATTATGCCGTGGAACTTCGGCCTGTACTCCTTCATCTCACCTTTGCCGGTCACGGCACAGACTATGTTATGTGCCGCCACGGCGGCGCTGTGTTCACAGTTCTCGACCACCTGCGGCACGGGTTGTTCCTCCCCGGGCGGGATATAATACATATTGTCGCCGATGACATACACTCGCTCGTCGTTGACCGAACGAAGGAACCGGTCCACCTTTATGCGGCACCTTCCGGCTGATTCCAGTTCGCCGGCCGCCTTTTCGGTTATTTCGGCAGCTTCTATCCCGGCTGCCCATATGACCGTTCCGGTCCGCTCATGGACGGGCTTTTCGCCGTTGCCAAACTCTATGAAATCTTCCCCGATGCTTACGACACGCGTATTGAGCAGGACCCGCACGCCCATCTTCTTAAGACGCTTTTCGACCTTGGCCGAAAGCCTGGGCGGCAGCGTCGGCACCGTGCGGTCCAGCAAGTCTATGACGGATATCGAGACCAGGTCCCTGTCGACCTCGTACTTGTCGCACAGCACCGGAACATACTCGGCAAGCTCGCCTGCCATTTCAACGCCCGTGAAACCGGCTCCCACGATATGGAACGTCAGCAGCCTCCTCTTTTCTTCTTCGTCGGACATTGAAGCTGCCTTCCTGAACATGTCGGGAATTCGGTTTTTCAGTACGATGGCGTCCTCGTAGCTCCAAAGCGTGAACGCATGCTCTTTTGCCCCGCTGACGCCAAACCAGGTCGGCTTCGATCCGGCACACAGCACGAGATAATCATACTCGTAGCGCTCATTGGTACCGACCACCGTTCTCTTTTCGAAATCGATTTCCGTGACCAGGTCCTGCTTCACATCGACGTTCCTGCCGGCAAAGACACGTTTCAGGCTGATCCTGATACCGCTCTCGTCCACCCGGCCCGCCGCGACCTCGTGAAGCTCGGTCAGCATCGTGTGGAATGGATTCTTGTCAATGACCGTGATCGAAACGCTGCTGTCTTTCCTGAACCTTTTTGCCAGCTTCTTTGCTGTCAGAATACCGGCATAGCCGGCCCCGATAATAACGATTTTCTTATCCATGGTCATCTCCCGCGAATTACAGTTTATAATTTGATTTTAAAATTTCACCAAATCTTTATCAAACACTGTTAATCTTCTGACAACAGAAGCTACCCTATATTACATTCCCATTATTCGCTTTCTGAAACACAAGTATTACAAAAAAGGACAGATCCTGAAAGCGGCCCCTGCCTGTCCGCTGTGCGGCCCGGCAGGCGGTTTTCCAGGACTGTCCTTACGTCAGAAGTCGAATTTGCCTTCGAAATAGCTTTCCAGTTCGTCGATCTTTATCCTCACCTGGTCCATCGTATCCCTGTCTCTGATCGTTACGCAGCCATCCTCCAGCGAATCGAAGTCGAATGTGACACAGTACGGCGTTCCTATCTCGTCCTGCCTCCTGTATCTCTTGCCTATGCTGCCGGTCTCGTCATACTCACAGACGTACTTCTTTGACATCTTTTCATATAACTTGTACGCTTCCTCGCCGAGTTTCTTGGACAGCGGCAATATGGCTATCTTGACCGGCGCCAGTGCGGGATGGAAGTGAAGCACTGTCCTCACGTCGCCGTCCGGCAGTTCCTCTTCATCGTATGCCTCGCACAGGAACGCCAGCGTCACCCTGTCGGCGCCGACCGAAGGCTCGACGCAGTACGGTATGTATTTTTCGTTGGTGACCGGATCGAAGTAGCTCAGGTCTTCTTTCGAATGCTCCATATGCTGCCTGAGGTCGAAATCTGTCCTGTCGGCTATGCCCCACAGTTCGCCCCATCCGAACGGGAACCTGTACTCGATGTCCGTCGTGGCATTGCTGTAGTGCGACAGCTCTTCCTTCGAATGGTCCCTCATCCTCAGGTTTTCCGCTGACAGGCCGTAATTGAGGAGCCACTTGTAGCAGAAGTCCTTCCAGTATTCGAACCATTCCAGGTCGGTGCCCGGCTTGCAGAAAAACTCGAGTTCCATCTGCTCGAACTCACGGGTCCTGAAAATAAAGTTGCCGGGGGTTATCTCGTTCCTGAACGATTTGCCTATCTGGCCTATCCCGAAGGGTATCTTTTTGCGGGTGGTCCTCATCACATTCCTGAAATTGACGAATATGCCCTGGGCAGTCTCGGGCCTCAGGTATATCTCTGCCTTCGAATCCTCGGTGACGCCCTGGAATGTCTTGAACATCAGGTTGAACTTGCGTACGTCGGTAAAGTTGGTCGAACCGCAGTTAGGGCATTTCACGCCATTTTCCCTTATATACTCCACCAACCGCTGGTTATCCCAGCCGTCAACAACTATGTTTATGCCGTTCTCCGCGTTCCAGTCGGCGATGAGCTTGTCGGCCCTGTACCTGACCTTGCAGTCCTTGCAGTCGATAAGCGGATCGCTGAAGCCCACCACATGCCCGGATGCCACCCAGACCTGCGGATTCATCAGTATGGCACAGTCGAGACCCACATTGTAGGTGCTCTCCTGGATGAATTTCTTCCACCATGCCCTTTTGACGTTATTCTTCAGTTCAACGCCAAGAGGTCCGTAATCCCATGCATTGGCGAGTCCGCCGTATATCTCGGAACCCGGATAGATGAAACCTCTGTTTTTGCACAAAGCAACTATTTTGTCCATAGATTTTTCCGCCAACATCTCAAGCCTCCGTAAATGAAGATTCTAACTGAAAACCAGCCGGTTTCCCGGCAGTTTTTGTCCGATCAAAGTCCGGCATCCCCAGCTGCATACGCCAGGCCGCGCACTTCATCAAGTATCCTGTGCGCAGCCTCCAGCTTGCTCATGAGCGGCAGGTCGATGACCGTTCCGTCGCATTTGAGTATCTTGATAATATTCGTGTCGGTGCCGAAACCGGCGCCCTCCATCGTAACATCATTGGCAACGATCATGTCGAGGTTCTTCGACTCCAGCTTATCCGCCGCATTACCCTCAAGATCGTCGGTTTCAGCGCTGAAGCCGACAAGTATCCTGTTTCCCTTCATTGTTCCCAGCTTTTTTAGTATATCGGGATTTTTCACAAGTCTCAACACCATTTCGTCGCCGTTCTTCTTTATTTTCGTCTCCGATACCTCCGCGGGCCTGTAATCCGCCACTGCGGCCGCCATCACCACCACGTCGCTGTTTTCGAAGTTCGCGAGGACAGCCTCCTCCATCTCCTGAGCGGTAGTGACGCTTATCAACCTCACCCCGTCCGGGCATTCGACTTCAGCAGGTCCTGAAATAAGGAGCACATCCGCGCCGCGTTCACGGGCGGCCTGCGCGACGGCATATCCCATCTTCCCGGAAGAGTGGTTCGTTATATAGCGGACCGGGTCGATGCTTTCCCTGGTCGGTCCCGCGGTGACCATGATCCTTATGCCCGCCAGATCCTGTTCGGACTTCAGGATGGAACATGCTTTTTCAACTATTGCCGACGGTTCGGGCAGCCTTCCCTTTCCTGAAGAACCTTCGGCCATCCTGCCCGTGTCAGGTTCCATGAATATGTACCCGAGTTCCCTCAGTGTCCTGATGTTCCGCTGTACTATAGCATTGGCGTACATATCGTGGTTCATCGCCGGAACTACCAGTACCGGTGCTTTTGTCGCAACGACAGTAGTGGTGAGCATGTCGTCGGCGATGCCCGACGCCAGCTTGCCTATGATGTTGGCCGTAGCCGGGGCTATGATGAAAAGGTCGGCCTTCTGCGCCAGCGAAACATGCTTTATCTCCCAGTACTCAGGATCGCTGAACATATCCGTGACCACGGGCCTGTGGGACAGCGACCTGAAAGTCAGAGGCGTGACGAATTTCCGGGCATTGGCGGTCATGATGACGTCAACTTCCGCTCCCATCTTCTTCAGCCGGCTTACGACCTCGACCACTTTATATGCCGCTATGCCGCCGCATACCCCCACGACTACCGATTTTCCCTTCAGATCCATTACAACGCCTCCTTTCGGCCAAATCCCGTCATTTATGCCAAAAAGGTTAAGGTATGATGCATGATGACCTTAACCCTGCGCTCCGGAAAGGATTTTATGCGGCAGACCGAACCAGCGGCTGCCGTTTATGGATGAAATCACTTGATGCCGCTTTTTGTCCTGACATAAGTGATCTTGCCTTCATTGATCTCATGCAGAGCAATCGTCACCGGCTTATCCGATTCGAATTCCGTGAGCTTGTTTGAACCGTCAGCCAGCTGCCTTGCTCTCTTTGCGGTGGCGACCACCAGCGTGTACCTGCTGTCTACTTTCTCCAGAAGTGAACTCAGGGGTGGATATATCATGTATCGGACCTCCTTTGCAAGTCATGTTGTCGTTTCTGTCCTTCCGCATATATGCCGCTGTGCAGCTTATATGCCGCTCATTCATCATCTTCGGGGACATCCGCGGACAGTTCCGGCTCTTTCGAGCTCAGTCTGTGGGCGACGGTCTCCGGCTGCACCGCGGAAAGTATGATATGGTCGCTGTCCGTAATGATGACAGCCCGGGTCCTGCGGCCGTAAGTGGCGTCGATCAGCATGCCCCTGTCCCTGGCTTCCTGTATGATCCTCTTTATGGGCGCTGATTCGGGACTGACGATGGCAACGAGCCTGTTGGCCGAAACGATGTTCCCGAAGCCGATGTTTATCAGTTTCATGGACTACCCTCCTTAAAAGCTGCGTCTGGCAGCTCACTCTATATTCTGTACCTGTTCCCTGATCTTCTCGATCTCGCTCTTCACATCCACGACGTATCTCGTTATCTCAAGGTCGTTCGCCTTGGATCCGATGGTGTTTATCTCCCTGTTCATCTCCTGTACGAGGAAATCGAGCTTGCGCCCCACAGGCTGGTCCATGCCGAGGATCTGCCTCATCTGCACGAAATGGCTTCTCAGCCTCACCAGTTCCTCGTCGATGCTGCACCTGTCGGCGAACAGCGCCACTTCCATCGCTATCCTGCTCTCATCGACCGTCTGCTGCCCGAGCAGTTCAATGATACGTTCGGTCAGCTTCGCCTTGTACTCCTTCGGGACTTCCGGTGCCCGTGCCTCGATTTTCGCTATCATGTCCTCAACAGCGTCGGCACGCTCCAGGAGAGCCTTTTTCATGGCTTCGCCCTCGATCTCCCTCATCCTGATCAGCGAAGCGACCGCACCATCCAGTGCAGTCCTGAGGATCTCCCAAAGCTGCTCCGCGTCTTCCTCGACCTGTTCCACCTTCAGTACTTCCGGGCACCGGGACAGCAGCGAAACGGAAATGTCGTCGGCCAGCGAGAACCTGTCCCTCAGTTGCTCAAGTGCCGATAAATAGGCCTGTGCCAGCGGCTCGTCTATCGTCACCTGCCTTGAGTCACTGCCGTAGTCGGTATAAGTAATGTAGATATCTATCTTTCCGCGCGAGACAGCCTTTCCTACGAACTCCCTTACCCTTTCTTCCAGGAAACTTATCTGTCTCGGCATTTTTACGAATATATCGAAATACCTGTGATTAACGGTTTTGATCTCGACGGTGAACTCTTTCCCGTCCCGGGAGGCTTCACCCCTTCCAAAACCGGTCATGCTCCGTACCATGTCTTACCCCGTGCTCTCCAATCTTATTCAATTCGTATTATAACACAAACTATACCAATTAAAAGGCTGTTTTGCCAAATTATTTACCAGGTTGTTTATCAGCAGACCCGCTGTTTCGTATTTTCACGGGATCCCCCATGTCCCCCAGTTCATACATCACTATCGATGCGACTACGAGCCCTGCAGTCTCGGTCCGCAGGATCCTCGGTCCCAGCGTGACCGGTATGAAGCCGGACGCTGCGGCTTTTTCGGCCTCATCCGGATCGAAGCCTCCTTCAGGTCCTATCAGGATAGCCACCTTTTGTCCGGCCGTCCTTCCGTGCTCACCGCCCGCCATAGCTGCACGATGGTCCTGCAGCACTTTCGTGAAGCTTCCTTCCTTCTCTTCCTCGTAGGGAAACAGTTTCAGGCCGTGTCCCTCCGCGAGCCTGAGCGCCTCATCGAATTTCACCGGTCCGGCGACTTCGGGGACTATCCCCCTGTCGCACTGCTTCGCCGCTTCGAGCGCGATGCGGTTCCACCTTGCCGTCTTTGCCTCTGCATCCCGAGCGCTTCCGAACTTCACGACGGACCTTGAAGTAATGACCGGAACTATCCTTGTTACGCCGATCTCAACGCATTTCTGGATGACATACTCCATTTTGTCCGCCTTGGGGATCCCCTGGAACAACGTTATAGCGACGGGCGGCTCCGTCATGCTCGGTCCTGTGTTGCTGATGACGGCAACTATCCTGTCCCTGGAAATCTCGTCTATGACAACGTCGTAATCCGTCCCTGCACCGTCGCAAAGAACGAGCCTGTCGCCTTTTGAAGCCCGTAGGACATTGGTGATGTGGTTCACGTCAGGGCCGGTGATCGTGATCCTGCCGGCCTGCAGGTCCGCAGGATCGGGTTTCGTGAAAAACCTGGCCATCAGGGATCACCACCGCCCATCTGCCAGACCATTGCCACCCATTCTCCCATCTCTTCCGTCCTTACCAGATCAAAACCCCTGCTTTCATAGGCTTCGGCGACCTCCTGCCTGCGCTCCCTGATTATTCCCGAAACTATCAGGATGCCGCCTTTCCTGAGGTATCCTCCTACAACACCGGAAAGGCCGATGATCACATCAGCTATGATGTTTGCAACTATGACGTCGGCTTTTGCCGTCGGCAGGTCGGAAAGGACTCCCCTGTAAACCGACACGCACCGGTCGACACCGTTGACGGAGCAGTTCTCTTTCGTCACCCTGACGGCCACTTCGTCCGTGTCGACCGCGCCCACACGGGAAGCGCCGAGCTTAGCGGCTATTATGGATAGTATGCCCGACCCGCAGCCGACATCCAGCACATGGTCTCCCTCTTTGATGTAAGCTTCAAGCAACTGCGCACACATACGCGTCGTCTCGTGGGTGCCTGTGCCGAACGCCATCCCGGGATCGAGCTCGACGACGATCTCCCCGTCTTTCGCCGTATACTCTTCCCAGCTTGGCTTCACAACCACGCTCTCCGAGATATGGAACGGCTTGTAGTATTTTTTCCAGGCTTCGGACCAGTCCTGCTCATCCACTGTATCAAATCCGTCAAAGCCCATGCCCACATCAAGATACCGGGAAATCGACTCAAGCCCTTCCCGGATCTCTGCGGCAAGCTTTTCCGGATCATGTCCCTGGCTGAAATATGCCCTGACCGTCACATCGCCTCCAAGCCGGTCGAGGATCCCCCAGTCGGCATAGTCCGGGGAATCCAGGCTTTCCAACTGCCTTCTTATTTCATTGGGGTCTTCTATCACGACGCCGCCGGCACCAAGCGATGTAAGCATTTCCGACACGGCTTCGCATGCCTCTTCTGTTGTCTTGATGCTGACCTGAAGCCACTTCATCGGCCGTTCCTCCGTTTTTTATCGTAAAGTCGCGTTTGATGATCCTTCAGTCGTCCGGTTCCCGCTATTAGTTGCGTTTCATCCTTCAGTCATCCGGTTCCCTTGTAAAGTCGCGTTTTACCTTCAGTCGTCTGGTTCCCGTTATAATTCGCGTTTCACCTTCAGTCGTCTGGTTCACGTGATGCCTGTTTTCCCACCGCTTCGCTACATCCCCAGCGCATCCTTCATCTTGTCGAAAAAGCCTTTACGCTGTTCGTACACTTCGTCGCCACTCAACTCGGCAAATTGTCTAAGCAGCTCCTTCTGTTTTTCGCTGAGCTTCTTCGGTACTTCGATCTCCACCTTCACGTACTGGTCTCCCCTGCCGTTGCCTCTCAGGTAGGGGACCCCCTTGTTCTTCAGCCTGAATATGGTGCCGGTCTGCGTGCCCTCAGGTATGGTATACCTGACTTTCCCGTCCAGCGTCGGCACTTCGAGTTCCGCCCCCAGTGCGGCCTGCACGAAAGTGATGGGTATTTCGCATACCACGTCATATCCCTGCCTCCTGAATATGGGATGGGGCTTGACATTCACGGTAATGAACAGGTCCCCGGGCGGTCCTCCCCTCACGCCGGGTTCACCGTCGCCCCTGCTGGTGATTATCTGCCCGTCGTCTATGCCGGCAGGGATGTTGATCTTCTTTTTGAATGTCTTCATGACCTTGCCCATGCCTTTGCATTCAGGGCACGGATCCGTTATTATCTTGCCCTCGCCGCGGCAGATGTCACATGTCCTGACATCGATGAACTGGCCGAAAGCCGTAGCGTGCCTGTGCTGTATCTGGCCCGTACCGCCGCAGCGCTTGCAGGTGACCGGGCTGGTGCCGGGCTTCGAGCCTGAGCCTCCGCATTTCGTGCAGTTCTCGTGCCTGCTCATCGTTATTTCCTTTTCAACGCCGAATGCGGCTTCCTCGAACGTGATCTCGACGGAATATTTCAGGTCCGCGCCTTTCTGCGGGCCCGTGCGGCTCCTCGAAGAACGGCCGAACCCGGCGCCTCCGAAAAACGACTCGAAGGTCTCGAATATATCACTGAATCCGCCGAAGTCAAACCCTCCGAAACCTGCGCCGGCGCTTCCGAACCCGTTGGGATCGACGCCCGCATGGCCGAACTGGTCATATCTCGCCCTCTTCTGGGGGTCGCTGAGCACCTCGTAGGCTTCGCTTATTTCCTTGAATTTTGCTTCCGCATCCTTATCACCGGGATTCATGTCGGGATGGTACTGCTTTGCCAGCTTCCTGTAGGCCTTCTTTATCTCAGCATCACCCGCATCCCGGCTGACTCCGAGCACTTCGTAATAATCCCTTTTAGACTGCGGCAATTCCCCACAACTCCTATCGCATAAACTGTAAACCACGACATCACAGGATACGATAAACCACAGTATACTGCAATGTCAAGCAAAATGCCACTGTCTGTGCAACTTTTTTAATATAGACTCATCAAAAGGGGACAATTGCCACTGTCCCCTTTTATGTCTGCCGACCCTGGTAATGTCCGCTGACGCTGGTAATGTCTGTTGACACTGCTAATGTCCGCTGACCCATGATAATGTCTGCCGGCCCTGCTAATGTCCGCCGGCCTGGTAATGCCTGCCGGCCCTGGTAAGCCACAGCCGGCGATTCCCCGGCCAGGCACCCTATTTCTTGTCGTCCTCGTCAACGACCTTGTAATCGGCGTCATACACATTATCCTGCCCCATCCCGGGTCCTGACTGCTGCCCGGGATCGAAGCCCGCACCTGCGCCTGGTCCGCCCTGGGCTCCCGGATCCTGCTGATATATCTTTGAAGATATATCGTAAAACGCCTTCGTCAGCGCCTCGGTCGCCGACTTGATCTTTTCCATGTCATTGCCTTTCAGCGCTTCCTTCACGTTGCTGATCTCGGTCTCGATCTTCGACCTGTCCTCAGGCGACAGCTTGTCGCCGAGATCTTTCAGTGTCTTCTCGGACTGGTATACCATCGAATCGGCGTTGTTCCTGATTTCTGCCTCTTCCTTGCGCCGCTTGTCCTCGGCGGCATACATCTCCGCTTCCTTGACAGCCTTCTGGATCTCTTCCTCCGAGAGGTTCGTCGACGCCGTGATCGTTATCTTCTGCTCGTTCCCGGTACCAAGGTCTTTTGCTGAAACGTGCACGATACCGTTGGCGTCGATATCGAAGGTGACCTCGATCTGCGGCACTCCCCTCGGGGCAGGCGGTATACCGGTAAGGTGGAACCTTCCGAGGGTCTTGTTGTATGCCGCCATCTCTCTCTCGCCCTGCAGCACGTGGATCTCGACGCTCGTCTGTCCGTCGGCCGCAGTGGAGAAGATCTGGCTCTTCTTCGTAGGTATGGTCGTGTTTCTTTCGATCAGCTTGGTGAATACTCCACCGAGGGTCTCGATACCGAGTGAGAGCGGAGTTACGTCGAGCAGCAGCAGGTCCTTGACTTCTCCTGCCAGTACTCCGGCCTGTATCGCCGCGCCTATGGCAACGCATTCGTCAGGGTTGATGCCCTTGAACGGTTCCTTGCCTAGATACTTCCTCACGGCTTCCTGGACCGCAGGTATCCTCGTGGATCCGCCAACCAGCAGGACCTTGTCTATCTTGTCCGGCGTCAGCCCGGCATCCTGGATGGCCTGTCTTGTCGGCCCCATTGTCATTTCCACGAGGTCGGCCGTCAGTTCATCGAACTTGGCACGTGTCAGCGTCATGTCAAGGTGCTTCGGACCTGACGCATCGGCCGTGATGAACGGAAGGTTTATGTTGGTCGTTGTCACGCCGGAAAGCTCTATCTTGGCCTTTTCAGCAGCTTCCTTGAGGCGCTGCATCGCCATCTTGTCGTTCCTGAGATCTATCCCGTGTTCCTTTTTGAACGTATCGGCGAGGTAATCCATGATCCTCTGGTCGAAGTCGTCGCCGCCAAGCCTGTTGTTGCCGCTGGTAGCGAGCACTTCGAAAACGCCGTCGCCTATCTCGAGTATGGACACGTCGAATGTGCCGCCGCCAAGGTCGAATACCAGTATCTTCTGGTCATGCTCCTTGTCGAGCCCGTATGCAAGGGCTGCAGCCGTGGGCTCGTTGATTATCCTGAGAACTTCAAGCCCCGCGATCCTTCCTGCATCCTTCGTGGCCTGCCTCTGTGAATCGCTGAAATAAGCCGGTACGGTGATCACGGCCTGGGTGACCGTTTCGCCCAGGTAAGCTTCGGCATCCGCCTTGAGCTTCTGCAGGACCATTGCCGAGATCTCCTGCGGAGTAAAGTTCTTGTCATCTATCTTTACCCTCCTGTCGGTACCCATGTCCCTCTTGATGGACATGACGGTACGTTCAGGATTAGTTATAGCCTGTCTTTTGGCAACCTGACCGACGAGCCTTTCACCTGTCTTCGAAAAGGCCACTACGGATGGTGTTGTCCTGCTGCCTTCGGAATTCGGGATAACGACGGGTTCGCCTCCCTCCATGACAGCAACGCATGAGTTGGTCGTGCCCAGATCTATACCTATTACTTTTGCCATAATGTACCTCCCTGAATAAGTAATATATTTGGTATTGCAATAAAAAATTGCAATGTAGTTTCAGTCACAAACAAAGCGGTTGGCATACAGGCATGCCGTCGTACCGCTGCAATGCACGATCGTGGACGGCCACATCGTCTGCAGCTGCCGACCGGGAGAGGGGCAGCTGCTTCCGCGCCGTGCGCCTGATTGGCCGCCTGCTTCCGCGCCGTGCGCCTGATTGGCCGCCTGCTTCCGCGCCGCGTACCTAATTGGCTACCTTGACCATGCTGTATCGTATGACCCTGTCCTTGTACCTGTAGCCTTTCTGGAACTCCTCGACGATGACGCCGTGGCCCACCGAATCATCCTCCACATGCATCACCGCATTGTGGAGCATGGGGTCGAAGGTCTCATTGAGAGCTTTTATCTCCTCTACTCCTATGTTTTTCATTATCTCCCTGAATTGCCTGAGGATCATCTCAACGCCTTCCCTGAGAGACTGCGCCGAACTGTCGGCAGTCACCGCTTCCTGCGCCCGCTCCAGGTTATCGATGGCAGGCAGGAATTGCCTGATCACATCACATACAGCATCGTCATACAGGGCTTCTTTCTCCTTAACGGTCCTTTTCTTGAAATTGTCGAACTCCGCAGCAATCCTCTGCATCCTGTCCAGGTATTCGCCGCATTTTTTCTTCTGTTCTTCAAGCTCCGATCTAACAGCATCCAGTTCTTCCTTCAGAGCCTCCACCTGCGGTGATCCGCTTTCACTGCCAGCGTTTCCGTCTGCCTTGCCGGGATCTTCTCCTGCGGCGCCGTGATCCGCGTCCGCGGCACCGGAATCAGCACCTGCAGTACCGTGACCTGTGCCCGCGTTGCCGTGATCGGCGCCCGCGGTACTGTTGTCCGCGCCTGCAGTACCGGGTCTCTCATCCTTTGTAGCGGTGCTTCCACACCGGCTGCCGCGGTTTCCGTCCCACGCATCGTGGATTTTCCCTTTTCCGGCCGCATCGCTTGCCCCGGCTCCTTCCGTCGGTACCCCAACGCTGTCGGCGCTGATGTCGATATCAGCATTGCCCAGGTTTTCAGTATCCTGTGCCCCTGCGTGGTACTTCCGTCTTTTATCACTCATTTCGCCAAATCATCCTTTGTCGAGTATTTCCCTTTTCGGGATCGTTTGGACCGTCCGGATCACCTGGATCGTTCAGTCCACTTACCCTTTCCGGTAAATTAAAATTGTCCGGACAGACCTTTACAGCATCTGCCGGACCGGCGGCTTCCCGCCGCTGTCCGATGCACTACATGCTCTCCGGCTCGTTTCCGAGGAGCCTGTCGATCTCTTCGCTCACCAGCCTCTTCATGTATCTGATGGACGAAATGACCTTGCCGTATTCCATCCTGGTGGGGCCGATGATGCCGATCGTTCCCACCATCGTATCAGCTACATTATAGCTGACTGTCACCAGACTGCAATCCCTGATGCTGGAAAGGTCATTTTCCGAACCGATCCTCACGGAGATGCCGTTTGGCCGCGCTGAATCATATACAGCCCTGCATATCGAAGTCTTTTCGTCCAGCAGGCTCAGGAACTGCTTTGCCTTGTCCATGTCCTTGAATTCCGGATGGTTGAGTATGTTCGTGGAACCCTCCACGTACATCTCGTGATCCTCCATCTGGTGTATGCAGTCTGCGGTCCCATCGAGTATCGGCTGAAGTATGTCCACGGATACGCCGGCCTCCCTGCCCAGGATCCTGATCCTCTCGGTATCCGCCTGTTCGAATGTGAGACCGGACAGCCTGTCGTTGAGCAGGTTCGAGATCCGGCCCAGCATTTCCGAGGTTGCGTGCTCGGATACCTTGATCAGGGCATTCCTGACGATGCCCGCATTGTTCACGACTACCACCAGCGCTTTACCCGGATCCACGGGAACGACCTGTACCGTCTTGATCGTGCTGCTCCTCATCCTGGGTGTCACGGCCATGGTCGTATATTTCGTAAAGTTCGACAGGACAGCGGTGGCCTGCTTCAGCAGCTGGCTCAGTTCATATACCCGCGTGTTCACTGCTGACTTCAGTTCCCTGATCTCGTCACTGTTCAGGCTGCGCTGAGGCATAAGCTTGTCGACATACAGCCTGTAGCCCTTGTCCGACGGTACGCGGCCCGCGGAAGTGTGCGGCTGTGCGAGATAGCCCATCTCCTCGAGGTCTGCCATCTCGTTCCTGATCGTGGCCGAACTCAGCCCAAGTTCGTATTTCCTTGCGATTGTCCTTGAGCCGATAGGTTCGGCCTTATCGATGTAGTCATCGATGATGGCCTGGAGAATCCTCTTCTTCCTGTCATCCATTATCATCTCATACACCCCTGAAACAAACGATCCACACATCTATATTATTTATACGAATCATACGAAAATATTTTGTCTTTGTTTGTTAGCACTCTAAGTTGACGAGTGCTAATCTAAATTAAACATACCACCATGGAATTTTTTTGTCAAGTTCTATTTAGCTGTTTGAATTTTTGCAGCCCAGCTGCGTATTTGAAAATGTCATTTTCAGCCCATCAGATTTCCCGACCCCGCTGTGCAGATCAGGGGCATATCCAAATATGCGTGTAAATTATATTTCCCTTCCTTTTGCAGAATTACTTGCGTGTAAATCAGATTCTTCAATCTCGCTGTGCAGATTAATTAGCGTGCAATTTAAATTTCCCAGCCCTGATGTGCAGATTTGGACATGTCCAAATTTGTACAAATTAGGTTTTCCGCCCTACTATACAGAATTAATGTGCATGTGAATCAGTTTTTCCACCCTGCCGTGCTGACTTAATATGCGTGTGAATCAGTTTTTTCGTCCCCGCTGTGATGATTTAATTTACGTGTAAATCAGTTTTTTCGTCCCAGCTGTGATGATTTTCAACTTTTGTGTTTGCTTCCCGGGGAATTCATTGAATTGTTTCAATATCAAGTTACATAATACTGCCCATGGCGCATTATGGTAAATGAAATTTTTCACAACCGCACCTATAAGTTGAAAATTTAATCATACAGACCGGAAAAAATGATCAAGTGGAAATTTGCACGTTTTATCCTTCATATGCAAGTGAACTCGACCATATCTAAATGAACTCGACAAACACACTGTTTGCAAGGTCCAGCCCCTGCCTGGTCAGCCTGTACACCAATATTCGGCCGCCCTGGTCCGGATCATCCGCGCTGTAAGCATGTGTCACGCTGCCGGCGCCGGTTACGGTCGCCTCGCTCCCTGTACCCGTTCCTGCACCGCTTTCTTCCGTCCTGTTATCAATGATGTTCCCGGGCACTCTTCTTTCGGCATTGTCCTCGGGCGTCCTGCGTCCGGCGCTTGCTGCGAGCACCTTGCCATTGGTGCCGCCCTCGGGCGACCTATCTTCAGTGCTGCCTGCCGTCGCATTGTCTTCTGGGTTGTTCACAAGCACCTTGCCATTGGTGCTGTCCACAGCCCCACTGCGTCCGACGTTTTCCGCCGGCCCCCTGCCTTCGGCACTGTCCCCCGCCGGCCGCGTCACTGCCACGGCCTCGATAAGCCCTTTTGCCGCCAGCCTGCGAAGCTTTTCACCGTACCTGTCTTCGAGCCTTTCACCGAAGCGCTCTTCGAACTCCGCGGAACTCACGCCATCAGTAAGCCGAAGCCCCAGGATCATGAACTCGGACATGGCTTCTTCCCTGTCTATTACTTCGATGTTCTCATGCAGGCCGCCCATTTCCCCCGGGATATATACCTGCACAGGACCGGATCCGTGCCTGCCGCACACACTGTCAACCGCCCTGATGTACTCCTCTATGCCGGTCACATTGCTGAACCGAACGCCGTCGAGGTATGAATGGGCTCCAGACCCGAAACCGGCATATTCTTTCGCCTTCCAGTAGAGCAGGTTATGCCTGCATTCATACCCGGGCACTGCGAAATTCGATATCTCATACTGCCTGTAACCTTTCTCCGCCAGCATGTCCACGGCCATATGGTACATCTCCCTGTCGGTTTCATCGTCGACAGGTTCCAGCGACCCAGCTTCCAGCCTGTCGCCGAACACGGTCCCCTCTTCGATTTTCAGGCTGTAGCAGGAGATGTGCTTTACCGGCGATCCGGCTCCTTCCGACCTTTGTTTTTCAGGCATCCGTACAACAAGCCCATGTCCGGACAGTTTATGCGCAGCCGAATCATTTGCCGCCGGACTATATCTTACCGTTCCGAACTCCGTCACGGCCTCGAGAGTCTCCCTCCAGTCTTCCGGAGTCTGCCCCGGAAGGCCGAATATCAGGTCCACATTGATATTGTCGAAGCCGCATTTTACCGCAGCCTCGAGATTTTCGGCAAACTGCCGCACAGTATGTATCCTGCCGATGCTTTCCAGGATACGGTCCTGCCATGCCTGCAGGCCGATGCTCAGTCGGTTCACCCCGGCATCCCTGTACGCCTGCAGCTTTTCCCACGTCAATGTGCCGGGGTTGCTTTCAATGCTTATTTCGGCGTCATCATCGACGTGAAAGCACTCCCTGCACAGGCCGATCAGCCTGGTGATGTACGCAGCATCGACAAGCGATGGGGTGCCGCCGCCTATGAAAACGGAACTTACGCGCCGTCCGCCGATATACCTGCTCCTGAGCGCCATTTCCCTGTAAAGCGCGTCAAAATAAGAACCGGCAAGATGTTCCCTGCCGGCATACGAATTGAAGTCGCAATAATAACATTTCGATCTACAGAACGGTATATGGATGTATATCCCGATGCTGCCGCTGATTCTGTCCATGTCCCTGCTCATTGCGATCACCTGTACTTTACGGGCCAGCCTGTACCTGCCTGGCCGACTGCAGTCCGTTCGCCTGCAACAGGTCCCGCTTGTCCTGATGCATGCATGCTTATACGCATTCGGACCTGTCCGGCTTCTAATCCAGCTTAAGCACGCTCATAAACGCCTCCTGCGGCACTTCCACCGTGCCCACCTGGCGCATGCGCTTCTTGCCTTCTTTCTGTTTCTCGAGGAGCTTCTTCTTCCTCGTTATGTCGCCGCCGTAGCACTTGGCCAGGACGTCCTTCCTGTATGCCTTCACCGTCTCCCTGGCAATTATCTTGCCGCCTATGCAGGCCTGTATCGGTATCTCGAACTGGTGCCTCGGTATGGCTTCCTTCAGCTTCTCGGCGATCCTGCGGCCCCTTGCGTACGCCTTGTCCCTGTGGACTATGAACGACAGTGCGTCCACTATCTCGCCGTTGAGCATTATGTCAAGCTTCACCAGGTCGGACTCCCTGTATCCAAGCAGTTCATAGTCAAAGGACGCGAACCCCTTGGTCCTGGACTTCAGTGCATCGAAAAAGTCATATATTATCTCGTTGAGGGGCAGTTCATAGGTCAGCATGACCCTCTTCTGGTCGATGTAGGACATATCCTTGTAAATGCCCCTTCTTTCCTGGGCAAGCTCCATTATGTTCCCGACGAATTCCTCCGGAGTCATGATGGTCGCCTTCACGATGGGCTCTTCCATTTTTTCGATGGAGACCACAGGAGGCATGTTCGTTGGGTTGTCCACGTACAGTTCTTTTCCGTCCGTGAGCGTTATCCTGTAAACGACGCTCGGAGCAGTGGTGACCAGGTCCAGGTCGTACTCCCTCTCAAGCCTCTCCTGCACGACCTCCATGTGCAGAAGGCCCAGGAAGCCGCACCTGAAGCCGAACCCAAGCGCTCCCGATGTTTCCGGCTCGAATGTCAGCGCCGCATCGTTGAGCTGCAGTTTTTCAAGCGCGTCCCTCAGGTCGTTGTAATCGGCCCCGTCGGCAGGGTATATGCCGCAAAACACCATTGACTGCACTTTCCGGTAGCCCGGCAACGGCTCGCTTGCCGGCCTGTCCGCCAATGTGATGGTATCTCCCGGCCTGGTATCCCTGACGTTTTTGATGCTTGCTGCCAGGTAACCGACTTCGCCCGCCTTGAGCATGTCGCACGGCGCATACTGTCCCGGCCTGAAATACCCGACTTCGGTCACGATGAACTCCTTGCCGGTAGACATCAGCCGTATGGTATCGCCAGGCCTGACAGCCCCTTCCTTTATACGGATATGCACTATGACGCCCTTGTAGCTGTCATAGAAAGAGTCGAATATCAGCGCTCTGAGGGGTTCGTCCTCGCTGCCCTTCGGTGCGGGTACGTGTTTTACGATCTGTTCTAGCACCTCTTCGATGTTTATGCCGTTTTTCGCGGATATTTCGGGCGCCTCGGAACAGTCGAGCCCTATGACGTCCTCGATTTCCTTTTTGACCTCTTCCGTCCGGGCACTTGGCAGGTCGATCTTGTTGATGACCGGTATGATCTCAAGGTCATGCTCGAGCGCCAGGTACACATTCGCCAGCGTCTGTGCCTCGATGCCCTGTGACGCGTCCACGACAAGCACGGCACCTTCACATGCCGCAAGGCTCCTCGAAACTTCATAGTTGAAGTCGACGTGGCCGGGAGTATCGATCAGGTTCAGGATGTACTCCTGCCCGTCCCGGGCCCTGTAAACCATCCTGACGGCCTGCGCCTTGATGGTTATGCCGCGCTCCCTCTCAATGTCCATGGTATCGAGGACCTGTTCCTGCATCTCCCTTTCCGTCAGAACGCCCGTCATCTGGATGAGGCGGTCCGCCAGCGTCGATTTGCCGTGGTCTAT
>DGEQ01000113.1:0-5022 GCA_002386045.1 Hungateiclostridiaceae bacterium UBA3922
GGACACCTGGAAAGGAACTTCTGGAAGTATCCCTATAGCAGGTATACCGGGCCGACGGATGACATCTGCATTACGGCATCCGCCAATCCGTACTCGGAGGTGGAGGATACCGCCAGGGACATCCTGAGGATATGCAGGGAGCGCGGTTTCAGGTTCAGGGATATAGCCGTGACGATGAGGAACCCTGACGACTACGACAGTATAGTCAAAAGTGTGTTCACACGCTACGGCATACCGTATTTTCTTGACGGCAAGAGGGATATCGACGGACACCCGCTTATCGTCTTCATCCTGTCCGCCCTTGATATCTTTACAAGTAACTGGTCGTACGAGGCTGTTTTCAGGTACGCGAAAACCGGCCTTCTCTCCATTGGAAGGCACGACCTGGACATCCTCGAAAACTATGTCCTGGCCAACGGGATAAGGGGCAATGCGTGGACGCGCGAGGAAGACTGGGATCATCCCGTTGAACCGGATGACAGGAGAGAACCGCAGGAGCGCAGACCCGAACTGCTGGAAAGGATCAATGCGGCCAGGAGGAAGCTTGCCGGTCCGCTCATTTCATTCAGGGCTAAAACAAAAGGCGGCGTACGGGCTGTCACGTTCTGCACGGCGCTATATGAACTGCTCTGTGAGACCGGTGCCGCAAAGCGGATAGAAGAGCTTTCGCAGAAGTTTGCCGATGCCGGCATGCTCGACAGGGCGAATGAATACCGGCAGGTCTGGAACACCGTGATGAACGTGTTCACGCAGATCGTGGAAGTCCTCGGCGACGAGACAGTAGGGACGGAACGCTTTTCCGACATCCTCGCCGCCGGTTTTGCAGGGCATAAAATGGGCCTTATCCCGCCTTCGCTGGACCAGGTCCTGGTCGGAAGCATGGAGCGGGCGAGGAGCCATGACATAAAGGCACTTTACATCCTTGGCGCCAATGAAGGAGTGATCCCGGGGAATCTTGGCGGCGACGGCCTGCTGTCGGACAGCGACCGGGACAGACTTGCCCGGGCAGGCCTCGAACTGGCTGGCAACACACAGAACCGCATCCTTGAAGAGAGGTTCATGATATACATGGCACTGGCAACTCCGTCGAGGTACCTGTGGCTGAGCTATCCGGCGGCCGACAGGGAAGGGAGGGCACTCCGGCCGTCGCGGGTGATTTCGGAGATAAGGAGGATCATACCTTCAGTAACTGTCAGGAGCAATGTCATGAGCGACCCTGAAAGCCTGCCCCGGCCGTCGGCGCCGGAACCGGTATTCGATGAGATGGTGATCCGGCTGCGCCGCCTTTATGACGGGAACAGGATACATGAAGGCTGGAAGAGGATATATGGCTGGTTCAGGGGCAGGCCGGAATGGAAGGACAAATGCAGGACGGTACTGAGCGCACTTGATTATACGAACCAGGCAGGTAACCTCTCGGCGGACAGGGCTCTGAAACTGTACGGGAACCCTGTTTTCACCAGCGTCTCGCGGATGGAAGCGTATGCCGCATGTCCTTTTTCGTTCTTTGTCAGGTACGGACTGAAGGCGAAAGAAAGAAGGGTATTCAGATTCGAACAGGTGGACGCCGGTACGTTCATGCACAACATTATCGACGAGTTCTCAAGATCGCTCGTGAAGAATGGCAAAAGCTGGAGGGACCTCGACGAGGATTGGTGCAGGGCTGAGGTCTCAAGGCTGGTAGACAGGTACCTGTCCGGCAAAGGGAGGAATGTGCTGGGCAGCAGCAAACGGTACCTTTACCTGTCGGACAGGCTGAAAAGGACGGTCGTGAAGTCGATAATGCTCATAAGCAGGCATATCTCTGCCGGGATGTTCGAGCCTTCCGGCTACGAAGTCGAGTTCGGGCAGAACAGCAGGTATCCCGAGATCAACATCGAACTGCCTACGGGCGAGACCATCAGGCTGACCGGCAGGATCGACAGGATAGACACGATGGAAACCGAAGAAGGTACTTACCTGAGGATAATAGACTATAAGTCCGGAAGCCGGGCGCTGAAGCTGGGAGACGTGTATTACGGCCTCCAGCTGCAGTTGCTCACCTACCTTGACGCGGTGCTCGGCCAGCAGGACGGCCAGGGGAGGCTCATACCTGCGGGAGTGCTGTATTTCAGGCTCAGCGACCCGCTTATCAGGTGCGGCAGGGACAGCACCGAGGAAGATATCGAGAAGGCCATAATGAAGGAGTTGCGGATGAAAGGCCTGGTGCTTGCGGACGTGAAACTGATCAGGAGCATGGACGGGGATATTTCCGGCGACTCGCTGATCATCCCGGCCAGGATAAACAAGGACGGATCACTGGGGAGATCGTCCGCGGCCACGGAGGAGCAGTTCAGGGAACTGTGCAGACATGTGAGGAATCTGCTCGGCGCCATCGGCAGGAGCATCCTCGACGGGGACGTGGCTGTAAGGCCGTATAAAAAGAAGAAGATGACGGCATGCGACTACTGCGTCTACAGTTCCGTATGCCAGTTCGACACATCGATGCGGGACAACCGCTACCGCTGGCTGGCCGACCTGGACGATGACGAAGTATGGAAGCTGATCAGGGAGCAGGAATAGGCCGGGGAGGACGGACCAGCAGGGAGCAGTAAACAGTAAACAGCAAAAAGCCTTCCCATGGCGTGCCTGGCGTGTGTGTAAACGACCTTTGGCAGACGCCGAGCAGCGCTGATGCAGGATCGGAGGTATTGCGAAGACAATGGCGAATAACTGGACAAAGGAGCAACTTGAGGCCATTACCGAGAGAGGCTGCAACCTGCTGGTCGCAGCGGCGGCAGGAGCAGGCAAGACGGCAGTACTAGTCGAGAGGATAATACGGAAAATAACCGATCCGGAGAACCCGGTGGATATAGACAAGCTCCTGGTCGTTACTTTCACCAATGCAGCGGCGACCGAGATGCGGGAGAGGATAGGCGACGCGCTGGCAGAAGCGCTGGAGAAGGATCCTTCTTCCGCGAACCTGCAGAAGCAGATGGCGCTACTGGACCGCGCGAGCATTATGACGATACATTCATTCTGCCTTGAGGTGGTTAGGAGCCATTTCCATGCCCTTGACCTCGACCCGCTTTTCCGCATCGCCGACGAGGCCGAATCCGCGCTGATGAGGCTTGAAGCGCTTGACCGGCTGTTTGAAAGCAAGTACGAGAATGAGGACAGCGACAGCCTCTTCTTCAGGCTTGTGGAAAGTTATGGAGGTCGTGATGACAGTCTGCTGCGTGACACCATCATGACACTGCACCGGTACACATCCAGCCATCCGTACCCGGAGGAGTGGCTTGCCGGCCAGGCGGAAGCCTTCAGAACAGGCGAAGGTTCGAGCGTTTGCGCCACTCCGTGGGCACGTGTGCTGTTGGACAGTGCGGCCGCCGAACTGCGGGGCCTGATAGCTATGCTTGAAAAAGCGGAGGAACTGGCAAGCAGGGCCGAAGGACTGGAACCGTACCACAGTGTTCTCGGGCAGGACAGGAAGGCGCTGGAAAACCTGCTGTCGCTGTGCCTCGATGCGATGAAAAAAGCTGATGGGACCGGCAGTGAAGCTGAAGATCATATGAGCGACGATCACGTCACGGATGACGGCAGCAGGTCGGACGATATAGGACGCTGTGACAGAGGGCACGAAGATATTTCCGGGGAAAACGGCGGCGGACCCGTATTTGATGCGGACCTGGCCTGGGACAGGCTGCACGATGCCTTTGCTGCACTGGAATTTGCCAGGCTGCCGAGGTGCGGCAAAAACGCGGACAAAACCGTGCAGGAAGAGATAAAGGCGATACGGAACACCGTGAAGGAGAGGCTTAAAAAACTCCATGCCAGCGGATTCGACATTACCTGCGCCGAAATAAGGGAGGATCTGCGCAAGCTGTATCCGCAGCTTAAGTACCTGTCGGACATGGTATTGGAATTCGACGATATCTACCGCCGGATGAAGAAAGAAAAAGGAGTCCTCGACTTCAATGACCTCGAGCACTACTGCCTGCAGGTGCTCCTTGAAAAGGGAGTTCCGACGGCGGCTGCGAAGGAGCTCAGGAAACGCTACGAGGAAATACTGGTAGACGAGTACCAGGACAGCAACCTCATCCAGGAGTTTATCTTGTCGGTGGTGTCAGGCAACGACGACGGTATACATAACATGTTCATGGTGGGCGATGTAAAGCAGAGCATTTACCGGTTCAGGCAGGCACGGCCTGACCTGTTCCTTTCCAAGTACAATGCCTGGCATCGCGACAAGGGTTATGAAGACAGGGTGATACAGCTTTACAGGAACTTCAGGAGCAGGCGCGAGGTCATAAACGCGGTGAACTTCATATTCAGGCGGATAATGTCGCCCCAGGTCGGTGAACTTGATTACACGGAGCAGGAATACCTGAACCCGGGAGCGGTATTTCCCGTGCCGGAACATCCTTGCGTCACGGGCGGACCTGTGGAACTGCATATACTTGACCTTTTGTCGGAAGCGAACGGGATGATCCCGGATGGAGCCGGGGAACCGGGAGGGACAGCAAAAGGAGCCGGAGAGACAGAGATGCACCAGTCGGCCGAAATACGACTTGACGAATCCGGGGAACCGAATGGGCAGACAGGCGTGACCGGAGAACCGGATACGGCAGAAGCAGGGAAAGCGGGTGCAGGCGTATCTGCCGACGGTATGAAAGCAAACGATGATGCTGCCCTTAACAATATGCCCGGGAGTGATACGGGCAATACCAGTTATGCGTCCCGCAGCCGCGGAGACGGCGGACCTGAAGAAAACGGCGCCGCGGAAGAGGTTGACGAGGAACGTCTGGACAACATCCAGTTTGAAGCGCGGCTGGTCGGCAATATAATAAGGCGTATTGTCACGCATGAGCCCGCCGGGTTCAACGTTTACGACAAAAAGACCGGCAGGTACAGGCCGGCCGAATACCGTGACATAGTCATCCTCATGAGGACTACCATGAACTGGGCGGATGTTTTTGTCGACGAACTGGCGCTGATGGGGATCCCGGCCTATGCCGATACCGGCATCGGGTATTTCAGGAC
>DGEQ01000113.1:5155-21055 GCA_002386045.1 Hungateiclostridiaceae bacterium UBA3922
GTCGAGGTCGAAACGATGCTTTCGCTTCTCCAGATCATCGATAATCCGTTCCAGGACATACCGATGCTGGCCGTGCTCCGGTCGCCGATCGGCGGTTTCAGCACGGACGACCTGGCGGACATAAGGCTGGCAGACCGATCGGCATCCATATATGAAGCAATGCTGAAGCTGGCCGGATCTGATGGAAAGACCGGGGCGCATGGCGTGGCCGGACCGGCTGCCATGCCCGGCGGTGTGGCCAGGCAGGCTGTTGTGGCCGGCGGCGTGGCCGGACCTGTTGCTGTGGCCGATGACATGGCTGGACCGGCTGCTATGGCCGATACCGGACCGGATGCTATGGCCGATGGATCCTTCGGTTCCGGAAATCATGATGTCAGGCGCAAAACACGGGATTTCCTTGCCAGGCTCGAAAGATGGAGGGACGCGGCGCAATACACGCCCGTGGACGAACTTGTATGGCAGCTTCTCTCCGAAACCGGCTATTACAGCTATGTCGGAGCCCTTCCCGGCGGAGCCGGGCGGAAAGCCAACCTGAGGATGTTGTTCGAACGTGCGAGGCAGTATGAAGAGACTAGTTACAGGGGCCTGTTCAACTTCATCAACTTTATCAACAGGCTCAGGAGCGGCGGTGGTGATATGGGCAGCGCCAGGATACTCGGAGAGAACGACAATGTCGTCAGGATCATGAGTATCCACAAGAGCAAGGGGCTGGAGTTCCCTGTCGTGATCATCGCCGGATGCGGCAAGAGGTTCAATATGCAGGACCTCAACGCCTCTATTCTGCTGCACCAGGATCTCGGCTTCGGGCCGGATCTCGTCGACCTGGATAAAAGGACGATCACCCCGTCGCTGCCCAAGTTTGCCATAAGGCAGAAACTCAGGCTGGAAACGCTGTCGGAAGAGATGCGCATCCTCTACGTCGCCCTGACGAGGGCAAGGGAGAAGCTGATAATCACGGGCAGCGTCCGGGATCATGCGGCGGCATTGGCGTCGTGGCGTGAAAAGGCGGCAGGCAGGACTGACAAGCTGTCTTCCTATGACATGATGCAGGCATCCTCTTACCTGGACTGGATAGGACCTGCCGTTGTGGATCACAGAGCAGCCGGAAAGTCCGGCTGTGAACGTGAGGACGGCGGGATGGACGATGCCGGCAGTGCAGATGAGCCGCTCCTGGAGTTGAGGTTCTGGGGAACAGGCGTTGCCCGTATCGGGAAAGGCACGCCTGAAGCTGCCGAAAATATCAGGGAGTGGCTGCAGGATATACTGGGATGCGGCGACGACAACGATAGATTGCCGGGAGCGGAAGCCGGAAGCCTGTGCCGGCTTGAAGAAGCCGGATACCAGTTGCGGGACGATGAGCACATAAGCCGGGTGGCAGCGAATGGGCCCGGAGGTGTGGAACCGCAGGAGCATCAGGCAGGACCGGCACCAAAAGTGCAACAGGAAAACCAGGCGGCGAAAGAATACAGGGAAAGCGCTGTGCCGGAAGAATGCCAGGAAGACCAGGCATCGAAAGACTACCGGGAAAGTGCTGTATCGGAAGAATGCCAGGAAAACCAGGAGCCGAAAGTCTGCCGGGAAAACCCGGAACAGGCGGAAGTCCGGCATATCATCGAAGCCCTCGAATGGGTCTATCCTTACCGGAAGCTGACGACAGTGCCGGCCAAAATATCGGTGACAGAACTCAAGCGCAGGGCATTGCTTGAGGAAGCGCCAGAGTCGGCCGTGCCGTATATGCAGCCCATGCAGGAAAGGCCGCTTTTCCTGGAGCCCGACAAAGGGTTGAGTGCTGCTCACAGGGGAACTGTGATGCATTTCGTCATGCAGCACCTTGACCTGGGCAAGCTCTTTGAAGTGACACAGCGGGCAGGAGATCCGGGCTCCGGATCGGATATTGACCTTGCCTGCGAACTTGTCCGGGAAATCAGTTCCCAGGTGGCATCCATGACGGAACGGGAACTGTTGACGCCTGCGGAAGCGGAATCCGTCGATCCGGATGCGGTCGCGGAGTTCTTCATGTCTCCGTTTGGGAAGCGCATGCTTTCAATGCATGATTCCGTACACAGGGAAACTGCCTTTACCATCGAGATCAAATGCTCGGAAGTTCTGAAACCGGAACCTGTACCGGGGCTTCAGCAGGAACTTCGATCGGAGCATAAGTCAGGATCACTGTCAGAACTTCAACCGGAGCTTTATTCAGAACTGCGGCTGAAACTCCAGCCGGATCCTCTGTCAGAATTCCTGGCGGGACCTCAGCCGGACAGCCGGGCGGACCTCCAGGAAGTTACGGACTGCGATGAAACGATGCTGCTGCAGGGCGTCATCGATTGCTGGTTCGAGACGGAAAACGGGCTCGTGTTGTTGGATTACAAGACCGACTATGTGCCGGAAGGACGTTCCGACATCATAAAGGAACGGTACAGGGTCCAGATAGATTACTATACGAAAGCGCTGGAGCGGATCACAGGCAAAAAGGTGACCGAAAGGTACCTGTACCTGTTCTACAGCGGCGAACTGATCGAATGCTGAACCGTTGTGCTCCGGGTATCCCGATATATTCCGGGCACTCCGATATGCTTTTATATACTCCGGGCATTCCGATGTACTCCAGGCAGTCCGTTGCATACCGAGTACCCTGATGTACTCTGAGTGCTCCGGGTATCCTGATGCATTCCGTACCTGATGTACTCCGATGCGTTCCGGGTATCCCGACATATCCCAAGTACCCGATATACCCTGCGCACCCTGATGTACTCTGAGTTCTCCAATGTATTCTGATTTTCCCGCCTTTTGTGTGTAGTTTTTCAACTTTTATGCAGCAAGATGCCGTTTGTTTACTGTCGGAGGATGACGTAATGTTGCTGAAGTCGGTTTACGTCAACCATAAAGCATAAAATTGGCAATAATTCCAGTATAAATATCCGAAAAGTGAAAAAACTGCACACGATTTGCCTGTTTTGTTGATCGGGTGAAAGAAACGTCTGTTTAATCGACCATGGAAAACAGACATGCTGTTGCGGTCAACCGGTCGGAAGGAGATACGGCCGTAGTTGCCGGTAAGAAACCAGATACCGCCGCAGCTTCCGGGCAAAAGCCATCTGTGGCCGTAGTTAACAGGGCAAAAATATGGTAAACTTGATACCGGACGATACATTGAGAAAACAGCAAGGAGTCTAAACCAGCAGGGAATACAAACCAGTTGGGAATGCAAAACAGCAAAGAATACAGTGCAAGGGGTGCGATATGATCGATCTGGTGCATAAAGGGATGCTGAACGTGAAGCCGGCAGGCAAGTGGGACGAGGCTTACCCGTCAGGGAACGGCATACAGGGTGTCCTCGTGATGGGAGAACCGCTTGACGAAACCATAATATTCAACCATGAAAGGTTGTTCCTGCCGATACCGGTCAACGCTGCAACCGTCCTGCCCGACATGTCGGGTGAACTTCCGGAGGTGCGCAGGCTGATCAGGGAGGGAAAATACAGGGAGGCCACCAGGCATTTCCTCGATAAGGCAAGGGAGAAGGGCTTTCCTTCGGAACTGCTTTGGCCGGACCCTTTCCATCCGGCTTTCGAACTTCGGATCAAAACGGATGACGCCGGGACAGCAGCTGATTATGTGCGCTGGCTGGATTTTGAGACCGGCGAGGCCGGTGTCAGGTGGAGAGGCGAAAAAGGAACATACGAGAGGCGTGTTTTCGTCTCCAGGGCATGCGATGCGGTGGTCATAAAACTGGAAGCTCCCTCCGGAGACAGGCTGGACTGTGATATACACCTGGCGGAGCGGGAAGGCAGGCGGCATATAAAGTCTGTATCCATCAGGGCCGGCACTTTCACCGGTCTCATCTCTCGGGAGCCGGGACCGGACTGCTCTGCGGAGAAGACACATTGCGGAGACCGGGCGAATCCCGGGGATGAAATGTGGCTCATATTCGACAGCAAGTATGAAGCAGGCGACGGCGGTTACTTCGGAGTGGTAAGGGTGCATGCCGAAGGCGGGCATGTCGGACATGCAGACGGCACTGTAGAGCTGCGCGACACCCGTGGAGCGACGATCATCGCACGGACGATCCCGTGCAGGGACCACATTTCTTTCTGTCTTCCGGAGGCAATGGCCGAACTCGCTGCTCTCCCGCCGGATTATGGAGCGCTTTTGAAAGAACATGCCTACATACATGGTGAACTGTTCAACCGGATGAGGCTGGAACTGTGCGGAGAAACCGACATGCCTGCAAGGGGCGGGAAAACAGCCGGGGCAGATGCAGACACCGTGTGCAGCAACGAAGAACTCATGGAACAGGCGAAGAACGGCGTCATTTCGCCTGCCTTTGTGGAAAAGATGTATGACTTCGGCCGTTACCTGCTTATTTCCAGCAGCGGGAAACTGCCTCCCAACCTGCAGGGCGTCTGGAACGGCACCTGGACTCCGCCGTGGTGTTCCGACTATACGCTGGACGAAAACCTGCAGATGATGATGTGGCAGGTACTTCCGGGCAATTTGCCTGAACTGGCCCAAAGCTATTTCAACCTCATAGAATCGTTCATCGGGGACTGGAAAATGAACGCCAGGCTCCTGTACGGATGCCGGGGGATACTGTCAAGCCCTCGCTCTTCCACCAGCGGTCTGACGAAGCATTTTTGCGAGGACTTTCCGATGATGTTCTGGACGGCAGGAGCAGGCTGGCTTGCCCAGATGTTTTACGACTACTGGCAGTTCACCGGCGATGATGCGTTCCTGAAGGACCATACGGTACCGTTGCTAAAAGAAATAGCACTGTTTTACGAGGATTTCCTCGTGGAAGGCCCGGACGGGAAATACGAGTTCATTCCGTCATATTCGCCGGAAAATACTCCTTCCAATTCTGACAACCCGGTGGCCATAAACGCCACCATGGATATCGCCGTTGCAAAGGAAGTCCTGTCAAACCTCGTTTCTGCGTGTGAGCACCTTGGCATCGAAGCAGAAAACATCCCGAAGTGGAAGGCCATGCTCGATAAAATGCCGGATTACCTGGTCAACAGCGACGGTGCGCTGAAGGAATGGTCGCACCCTGCTTTTGAGGATGATTACCACCACAGGCACTCATCGCACCTTTATCCCATATTCCCGGGTTTCGAGGTTACCCGTGAAGGTACTCCCGGGCTGTACAGGGCATGTCTCAGGGCAGCGGAACTCAGGCTCACGGATGGCCTTGAGGCTATAACCGGATGGGGACTGGCCCACCTTGCAAATATCAGCGCCAGGCTGAAGGACGCAGATCTTGCCTTCAGGGCACTAGGCAGGATAATGGCAAAATTCCTGCTGCCGAACCTGTTCACCTGCCACAACGTGGGCGAACTGTTCCAGATGGACGCGAACCTTGGGTTCAGCGCCGCCATACTGGAGATGCTCGTGTTTTCCCTGCCCGGGTATATAGAACTGCTGCCTGCGCTGCCGGAAAGCCTGCCGAAGGGCGTTGCGCGCGGCATACTGTGCAGGGGCCGCATCACGATCTCCGAACTCAGGTGGGACATGTGCGCAAGGACCATATCAGCCGTTATCAGGTCTGAAACAGACCAGCAGGTAAGGCTGGGACTGCCCGGCGCCATCGAATCATTTGAAAGGGACGGAGTGCTCCAGGATAGCGCATTGTTTAGGAATAACGCAATGCTTCATGGAGGCGCGTCGTATCCGGGAGGCGCATTGCTACGGGTCGGTGTATCGCCGCAGGATGGCGGGTCGTCCCGGAACGAAAGGTCATGCCCGAACATCGGATCGGCCGGTGAGGACGTGCGCATCGCTGGACAGTCTTCCGGCGGTACAGCGGACGGACCCGCTGATGCGTCGCAGGTATGCATCAGTCTCAGGAAAGGTGAAGAGACCAGGCTGGCATTTGTGTTGAGATGATCTATGCAAAGATGCTTAATGCCGGGATAGACCGGCGATAAGGCAAATCTGTGCCGGAACCGGTCTTGCGCCGGGGCAATATTTTGTAGACAATTTTCAATAAACAGGGAACTTTTTTGGGATCACAGCGTCTTATCATGCAAATAATAAAACGATCGAAATACACTAAAGAAGCGAGGAAGAAAATGGTCAACAGGTACAGCGCTTTTGTCAGTCCGACATATATATCCAAGCCGACAGCTGGTCCAAAATCAGCAGTCAGTCAAAAGTCAACGGTCATATCCGGACCAGTCGCCAGATACAAAAGGACGTTCGCATTACTGGTCACATTACTGGTATTCGGACTTCTGCTCCAGGGCTGTTCAGGCAGCAGGCAGCAGAAAGACGATCCCGGTCTGCAGGACCTGCAGGGACAGCCGGGGCAGCTGCAGGGAAGTGGCATGGATGCCCCGGGAATTTCCGGACAGCCGGACGGTTCGGTACAGGACGGCGGGAACGGCACAGGTGATCCACTTGCCGGGGATACTGACACGGATGGGACGGAGGAAAGCACGGACGGCGGCGCAGGCGCAAATGATGGACCCGGCAACGGCCCGGGGCCGATAGACCTGGAAGCCGTGAAGCCCAACGAAGCCGGCAGGATCATGGTCGTCATGTTCCACAGGTTCATCGAAGAACATGAGATCGAGAAATATGGAAAAAGCGACAGGGAATACATGATGACATTCGATGCCTTCAGGGAACTGCTCGAAACGCTGTACACATCCGGCTACAGGCTCATCAGCCTCAATGACTACCTGAACGGCCATATCGATGTACCTGCGGGATATATCCCGATGGTATTTACGTTCGATGACGGCACTGCCGGCCAGTTCAGTTTCATAGAAGAGGACGGCCAACTGAAGGTGAATCCGCGGTCCGCAGTGGCGATAATGGAGGAGTTCAACAGGCTCCACCCGGATTTCGGACTTAAGGGCACTTTTTTCGTAAACCTTAAAAACGAGACGTTCGGCAAGGCAGGCACGCTGCAGCAGCGCCTGCAGTACCTTATCGACAAAGGATTCGAGATAGGCAATCATACCTACTCGCACATCAATCTCAGGACTGAGGCGAAAACAGCGGAAGCTGTACAGAAGGAGATCGGCGGGAACCAGAAACGGATGTATGAACTGGTACCGGGCTATAAATTCACAGCCCTCGCGCTGCCGTTCGGCGCACGTTCGAAAAACCTGGAGCAGTACGTGATAAAAGGCGAATACGAAGGTGTCCCTTATGAAAACATGGCCATACTGGAAGTCGGCTGGGACCCTGCCCAGTCACCGTTCAGCGTGAAGTTCGATCCGCTTTCAACGCACAGGGTCAGGTCGCCGGGCATAGAACCCGTGGAATTCGATATCGAGTGGTGGCTCGCGAACATGAAACGCAGCAATGAATTCGTGAGCGACGGAGACCCGGACACGGTCACGGTCCCCGAATCATACGCCGACCTGGTGGACCAGGAGAGACTGGGCGGCAGGAAACTGGTGATCTACTGAAAGGCATCCGCCGAAAGCTGACCGCCGGCTAAAAATGATCGGCTGCCGGAAAATAATGATCGCCAATAATGAGTCGAATATGCCGGTTTCTTTCTACTCAAGGGAATGTGCCGATCGTGTCCCCGGCAAATAATGATCGACCGCCGGAGTAATGATCGTGTCGCCGGCAAATAATGGCCGACCGCCGGCAAATCAGCGCTCCACGCGGGAGCCGCAGCGGTTTATGCAAGTGCAGGGATGGCTTTCATGACCGCATCGGAAATCAGCGCATGCCCCGCTTCATTCGGGTGGATGCCGTCGGCGCACAGAAGCTTCACATAATCCCTGGTCTTCAGGAACGCTTCGCGTATGTCGATGAGCAGCGTGTTCTTCGCCGCGGTGATCTTTAGCACAGCGTTGTTGTACATCTCGTGCCACCTGTAGATATGTCCCACGTCGCCGAGCCAGCGGAGTATGTTCTCAGCGTTCAGGCCCCTTGAGATCCAGGCGAAATACCTTTCGGCACAGAGAGGCGGCAGTGTGAACAGCACTGGCCTGCTGCCGGCACGGGTGACGTCGTCTATGATCCGGCTGTACAGTGTTTCGAACTCTTCCAGCGGTGTTTTGGGAAGATGGACATCATCCGGCCGCTCGGATATCGCTTTCCAGTCAAAATCGCAGTCGTTGCCTCCGAATTCGAGTGCCGTGTACCTGTAGCCTGACAGCCTGTCTGCATGCTTTTCGATGATTTTTTTACCAACGGTTATCGTGCATCCGAACTTTGAGAAATTGTCCACCCTGACTGAACTATTGTGCCTCTTGAGGATTTCAAGGAAACTGTTCTTCAGATACGCGTACCTGCCCCTGAGAGAGTCGAACACTACGCCTTTCATAATGGAATCGCCGAATATGCATACAGAATCGATCATCTTACGTCACCCGTTTTTGAATAATATGTAATCTGATATTGAATATTATATTAACTGATAATCAATATGTCAATATACATATATATTACCCATATTTGTGTTTACAATATCACGATTTGTGTAGTAGAATATTATAAACATATGTCGAAAAATATCGCAGGAGGCCGGCATGGATAAAACCAAACCGCAGATCGATGATACCAGGGAAAAGCTCCGGCAGCTGAAGCAAAAGCTTGCCACGGAACGTCCCGTGGGATGGAAGGAGTTCCCTGATATCGGCCTGTACAAGGACCAGGTACTGTCATATATGCACAGGCAGCTGATCAACTTTGAAGAAGGCGGGCAACTGACCTCGGCCATGGTCAACAACTATATAAAGGACGGCCTTTTGCCGAGGGCAGACGGCAAGAAGTACAACCGCGAACACCTTGCCGGCCTTACGGAGATATGCCTGCTCAAACAGGTGCTGTCGGTGAAGGATACCGGTTTTCTGCTGAAGCACGTGCAAAAAGGCAAAGACCATGAAACATTTTATATGAATTTCATAGAACTGCTCGACAAAGCCCTTTCTGAAACTGCAGGCAGGCTCGATACCGAGTGGGACATGGAAACCCTGCCTGACATCGCGTTAAGCCTTGCCATATCAAGCTACTGCAGCAAGCTGGCATGCGAAAGGCTGATCAGGATAATGCAGCAGGCTGATCTGCAGGACACGCAGAAGAAGCCCGACAGGAAACATGACCGCAAACAGGACGGCAAAGCCGGGCACAGGAGCGAGCCTGAATCATGAGGGCACACCGTCCTGATGCCTGATCATACAGTGTACCTTAAGTATGATACAGCTCTGCCTTCACACAATGGACCTTAAGCGTAATACAGATCTGTCCTGGACAGGATGCCTCGCCGGACCAGAAAAACAGTACCTGTCAGCACGAGGTGTGGTGCCGGACGGCGACATAACCTCCTCTTGCCTGTAAATTATTATAGGTTTCCATAATGTATTCATTATGGTAAACTAATGGTGCCTGATCCCTCAGGGGAGCGGGGGAGCCGATTTCATGGGGTGAAGCCATTGCATATGGCGGGGTGTACTCTTTTACCTAACCCGTCAGCTAACCTCGCAGGCGAAAAGAAAAGAGGAGGATACATAAGATGTTACGAAAGAAGTACCTGGCGTCGCTTTCTGCGTTTCTGCTGGCTGCCGTGCTGTCTGCTGAAGCGGTTTTTGCCTATTCGGACCTGGTTCTGAAAAAGGGCATGAGGGGCGATGAAGTGTACGCACTGCAGGCAGACCTCTATCAGTTGGGATACATGAGGGTCAAACCGACAGGGTATTACGGGGACATCACGAGAGCCGCGGTCCTCAAATTCCAGACAGATTACGGGCTCCTGCGGGACGGTATCGCCGGAAAGCAGACGAAGGGCAAGCTGGACAGCCTGATGGGCAGGGATGCAGCATCGGCGGAAGCGGCAATATCAAGTGTATCAGATGTTGCAGCGCTAAGCGCGTCAGAAGGCACGGCTGAAAACGATCAGGGCACGACCGGCAGCACTGCTCCGGATACGTCCGGCACATCCGGGAAAGCGTCCAGGGGCGGGTCCCGGGCAGATGATATCATCGGCTACGCCAAAAAGTACATGGGCGTGAAATACGTGTGGGGAGGATCCACTCCGAAGGGATTCGACTGCTCAGGCTTCGTGAAATATGTTTACAATCATTTCGGCATAACTCTGAACAGGAATTCCGCAGCCCAGGCAAAGAACGGCACGAAGGTGAAAAAGGCGGACCTGCAGCCCGGAGACCTGGTGTTTTTCGATACGAACGGTGGCCTTAACGGGATAAACCATGTCGGTATATATATAGGGGGCGGCAAAATGATACATAGTTCCTCGTATTACGGAGGCGTCGTCATCACCGACATAAGCAGCGGATTTTATGCGAAGTGCTACATGACGGCCAGGAGGGTCCTGAAGTAACAGGTTCGCGGAAAGTGCGGGCTTCACGGTATCGTGCGGTACTGTGAGGCCCTTTTTATTTTGCCTGAAAGTTTTTTTGAACCCGCATGCCATAAATAATATAATCAATATATACGGAGCCGGATCGCCGGTATTTTTGCGCAGGAGGTAATCACCGATGCGGATACTGCACACGTCCGACTGGCACCTTGGCAGGAACCTCGAACATGTCAGCAGGATGGATGAACAGCGTGGATTCATCGACTGCCTCGTAAGGATCGCAGATGAGGAGGACGTGGATCTCGTCCTCGTCGCAGGAGACATATATGATACGTACAACCCGTCTGCCGCCGCCGAAGAACTGTTCTTCGACGCAATGGACAGGCTTGGCGGAAAGGGCGGCAGGGCCGTGATAGTCATCGCCGGCAACCATGACAACCCGGACAGGCTCTGTGCAGCGAGTCCCCTGGCATACAAAAACGGGATAATACTGCTCGGCTATCCAGGAAGCGATGCAGGCGAATACAGGATCGAAGCGGAAGGAATCAGTATCGCCGGTTCGGGACCAGGATGGCTGGAACTCAGTATGTCGCGCTGCGATCACAATGCGGTCGTGCTGACCATGCCGTTCCCTTCCGAGTCCAGGCTGGAAGAAGTGCTTGCCGGCAGAGCGGATGAAGCAGTACTGCAGGATGCATATTCCGACAAGGTCGGCGGCATCCTTGACGCATTGTCCGGGAAATTCAGGGACGACACGGTCAACCTCATAGTCGCGCACCTGTTCATGCTTGGCGGCAGCACGTCCGATTCTGAGAGGACTTTGCAGGTGGGCGGCGCCATGACGGTGGATCCGTCAGTCATTCCTGAAAAAACGCACTATGCGGCACTCGGGCACCTGCACCGGCCCCAGCAGATACGGAGCGCACCGTGTCCCACGTATTATGCCGGTTCTCCGCTGGCGTACAGCTTCTCTGAAGCCGGGTACAGCAAGGCGGTATACATAGTGGATGCTATACCCGGAAAGGAGGCTAAAGTCAGGCCGGTCTACCTCGATTGCGGGAAACCGCTGGTGAAATGGTTTGCGGACAAAGGTATCCAGCAGGCCCTGGAGTGGTGCGAAGAAGGCAGGGACCCGAATGCGTGGATCGACCTCGAAATACTTACCGACCGGGTGCTGACAGCCGATGAGCATAAAGCCATAAGGAGCATGCATCCCGGCATCATCAACATCAGGCCGCGGATAAGGAGCGAAGAAGTTGGAGTGTTCAGCCCGGAAAGCAGAGAAGGCAGGAAGATAGACGAACTGTTCAGGGATTACTACAGGTACAGGATGGGCACGGACATCCCCGACGAACTGATGGAGGCGTTCCTGGAACTGCTGGACGAAGGCGATGAAGAGGAAGATGCGGACCGGGCCGGGGATCTGCCCGGCTTGGGTGAAGGGGAGGTGGTGCCCGGTGAGGCCTAAGCTTCTTGAAATCGAGGGACTGCAGAGTTTTACCGATGCCCAGGTCATAGACTTTGAAACGTTGGGTGAGACCGGCCTGTTCGGCATATTCGGGCCGACGGGCAGCGGCAAGTCCACCATACTGGATGCCATCACCTTTGCGCTCTACGGCAGGGTCAAAAGGGCGGAAAACGGTACGCAGGGTATCATCAATTCCAGGCGTGACACGTGCAGGGTGTCTTTCACGTTTGAACTGAACAGGGACGGCAAAAGGAAGACATACAGGGTGGAGAGGACATACAGGCGCAGAAGGAACTCGCCCAACTCATGCGAACCCAGGATCGCGCGGCTGACAGAGGTCACCGACGCCGGCGCGATACCGCTGTGCGACAAGGCTACCGAGGTCACCAGGCATGTAAGGGAACTGCTCGGACTCAACAGCGAGGATTTCACCCGGGCGGTGGTGCTCCCGCAGAACAGCTTCCATGAATTCCTCATGTTGAAGAATTCCGAAAGGAGAGCTATGCTCGAAAGGCTCTTCTACCTTGAAGAGTATGGAAAGCTGCTGAACGACAGGATCTCACGGAAGCTGTATTCGCTCAGGAGCCGCATGGATGTGCTGACCGGCGAACTCATGGGATACGCAGATGCCTCGGATGAAGCGCTGGAAGAGGCAAAGGCGGCAATGGAAGCGGCAGAGGAAGAAAAGAGAAGGACACAGAAGGAACTGAAGAAACTGGAAAAGATATATAACGAATCGAAGGAAGTCTGGGACCTGGTCTGCGAGCTTGCGGACCTTGAAAGGAGAGAGGAGGTCCACAGGCGGGCCGAAGCCGAGATATCAGAAAAGCGTGTCCGGCTGGACAGGGCGGTCAGGGCTGAAAGCCTTGCGGACATGGTCAGGAGGAACAGGGAACTGGAGACGAAGCTCAGCGAAGCCCGAAGGCAGCTGGAAGAGGTAATGGCCGTCCTGCCGGGAATCGGGGAGCAACTGGAACTGGCAAAAACGGAATATGAGAACGCAAAGAAAGATGCGGCACTTAAACAGCGGAAGCTGGTGGAACAAAGGACCAGGCTGCAGGACGCCCTTGGGATCAGGGCGGAACTTGAAGCGCTCGCGGAAAGGACGGACGAGCTCCGCAAATCCGTAAACGAAACGGTGAAGGCAATAAAATCGAAGGATGCTGAGATCGGCCGGGAAAAAGCGAAGCTCGAAGGGTTGGAAAACAGGCTCAGGAAACTCGGGGAAGAGTCGGAGCGGCTGAGGACGGACCCGGGATACAGGCAGAAAATGCAGATGTGTGCCGATCTTGAAAAGGATGCCGCTGCGCTGGAAAAAAGCCTTGAACAGCTTGCCGGAAGGAAAGAGCAGGTGCATAGGGCGATAGACGGGCTTGAGAAGCAGCTTGCCGATATGGCCGCAGAGATCGACGAAAGCATGAAGGCACAGGCGCAACTGGCGGCTGCCATAGAACAGCACGAGGAAGGACGAACGGACGACAGGGATTCAGTGATGAAATCCCTTGAAAAGGTACACAGGGCACAGGGTGTTTACCAGGTACTGAAGCTGAGGGAAGACGAGGCAGAGGCCGCGAAAGCCAGGGTCGACGAACTGAAGGCCGCATTCGATGATCGGAAGAAAAAGGCTGAAGAACTGGAAAAGAAAAGGGAAGAAGCCGCGAAGCTGTATGACGATCGCCGGCGGAAACTCGACGAATGCCTGAAAGAGCGCGAAAAGAATACAGCCTGGCTGCTTTCCAGGAACCTTAAGGAGGGAGAACCCTGCCCGGTATGCGGATCACTGGAACACCCGGCACCGGCGGCCCACGGAGCAGACGGGGACACCGCCGCCCTTGAACGGGAAGTGGAAGCGGCGCAGAACGGGTTGAAGGAAGCGGAGGCCGCGCTGAAAGACATGGAAAGGGAGGCACTGATCGCCGCTGAGGATCTCAGGGCGGTTTCCGGGCAACTGGAGCAGGCCGTGAAGGAGCTCGAGAAGAAAAACATGGCCCTGGAGGATGAAAGGCAGAAGCTTCCTGATGAGTGGAGATCGTTGGGAACCGGGCAGATCCGTACCCGGATCGAAAAGGCCGATGCCAGGGTGAAAGAAAGGCTCAAGGAGATCGAGGCATGGGAATCCAGGCTTTCGGAACTGAGGAAGGCCTCAGAAGAGAAGAATGAAGTGCTGGCAAAGCAGCGGATGGCTGAAAACGGCATCCGGGCCGAACTCAGGGCAAAAGGCGAGAGCCTTGCACAAATCGAGGCTGAAATGGAGCAGGTGTCCGGTAATCTCGTGCGCATCCGGCAGGAGCTGTCGGAGAAGCTTGCCGGGTATACAGTCGCAAGTGCTGCGGCTGAGCTTGCAAGACTCTCTGAAAATGACCGCCTGCTGGAACAGGCGGAGGCCGAAGCGAAGAAGACCAGGAAAGAAGCGGAAGAGACGGTGGCCCGCATAAACGGTCTTAATGAAGAGCGAGGCAGGCTCGATGCCGAAAGGATAAGGCTGGAGGCCGATATATCAGGCCTGGGGCTTCAGCGGAAGGAAAAGGAAAGAAGGCTGTACGAGCTTTCGCAGGGCGCAGACATCGAGGAGTCGCTTCGCAGGACAGACAGCGAACTCGAGAGCCTGGCGCGAAAGGACAGGGAGCATGCGCAGCGTATCGCGCAGCTTGAGAAACAGTATAATGAACTGAATATGAGCAGGTCCAGGCTTGAAAGCAGCGTAAGCCTGTACTCCGAAAGCCTTGCAGCCGACAGCGTGAAGCTGTCGGAAGCGTTGGCCGAAAACGGGTTCGACAGCCCGGAGGAGGCTGAAAAAAGCCTGGTACCGAAAGAAGAGCAGAAAGCGATCAGGGCGGAGATAGAGGCATATGACCAGGAATCTGTCAACCTGAAAGCTCACAGGAAACTGCTGGAAAAGAAACTGGGGTCCCGCACCATCACCGAGGAAGAGTGGCGCCGGACCGAGCAGTCGTACAATGAACTGCTGGAGCGGTCGAACAGGGCCGTATCCGACTGCGAGGTAGCCAAAAGCAACTTTGAAAATATCAGCAGGAAAAACGCCAGGTGGAAGGAGATCCGTGCATCCCTCGACGATATATCCCACAGGCACGGTTTGTACGACCAGATACAGAGGCTCCTGAAGGCTTCTCACGGAAAGGACAACAGCTTTATCGACTATATCGCGGAAGAAAGGCTCCGGTACATTGCCGCAAAGGCATCGACGATGCTGCAGGTGATGACCAGGCAAAGGTACACTCTGGAACTGGATGCCGAATCCGGCTTCATAGTGAGGGACGATGCGAACGGAGGCATACACAGGGCGGTTTCTACGCTTTCAGGCGGCGAGACGTTCCTGACGTCTCTGTCACTGGCCCTGGCACTGTCGGAGCAGATACAGCTCAAGGGGCAGAGCCCGCTGGAGTTTTTCTTCCTGGATGAGGGCTTCGGCACTCTTGACCAGAAGCTCCTGGACCTGGTGATGGATTCACTGGAAAGATTGTGCTCCGAAAGCCGGGTCATAGGGATAATCAGCCACGTGCCCGAAGTGAGGCAGAGGATCGGGCGCTGCCTGATCGTGACGCCTCCGACCTTCGAGGGCACCGGCAGCATCGTCAGGATGGAAAAATCGTGACAATGTCCGACAATGCCCGAGTTATCCGGCTTCAGCAGGTATAAAGATTGCAATTATACCCATATTATTATATAATTGTTATTGCAAGCATCGTCCTCGTCATTTTTCGTGTTTAACGGAAGGAGTCTCAATTACGCAGTAAAGGAGTGATAAAATGGCGTTACAGGACCAGTCAGGAGCCAGGGAAAAGAAAAAAGCCCGGAAAGTCCTGACTGATAACGATGTAAAGCGCAAAGCGGTAAAGCTGGTAATAGCGCACCTTAAGAGGAAGCTGCCGGAATACGATTTTTCAGGCAAGCAGGAGATCCTGGACTGGATAGATGGTATGGAAGAGCTGCTTGCAAAGGAAGAATTCGTCATGCTCGACTACATCCAGATGAGACGTAGCCTCAATGATATCATTGAACGCACATTCGATGAAGAGCTGAGATTCAAACTGCGGGACTCGTGGTACAGTATGGGTAAAGCACTTGACAAGAAAGTCAGGCAAAGGTAATCCATATCATGCACGAGCCCGGTAAAACCGGGTTTTTT
>DGEQ01000113.1:21276-33853 GCA_002386045.1 Hungateiclostridiaceae bacterium UBA3922
GGTGACACTTCTCTGCGACGTGTGACACTTCTCTTCCAAAGAGGAATACCTCTTGATGAGAAGTGTCACCGTACTGCTTTTCAGAGAAGTGTCACGCGCTTCTGAACGTATCACCGCATCTCTTTTCAAAGGTCATCGGGCCGATCCCAGGAACTTCCTTCCATTCTCGATGGATGCCATTACGCTTCCAGGAGCAGGACCTCCCGGCAGCCTGCGGTCGGAAACGCAGCTTTCAAGGCTGATGGCCCTGTAAACATCATCTTCTATCTTCGGCGAAAACTCCCTGAACTCTTCCATCGTCAGTTCGTTCAATGACTTATCGTTATTTATGCAGTACAGCACGATCCTGCCGACTATCTCGTGGGCGCTGCGGAACGGGATCCCCTTTTTCACGAGATAGTCCGCCAGGTCCGTGGCATTGGTGAAGCCCCCGCAGGCCGCCCTGTACATGTTCTCGCGTTTTATCTTCATCGTCGAGAGCATCTTTGTGAACACGGGCAGGCAGGCTTTCACCGTGTCTACGGCATCGAAAATGGCCTCCTTGTCCTCCTGCATGTCCTTGTTGTATGCGAGGGGCAGCGCTTTCATCATCGTAAGCAGCGCGACGAGCGAGCCGTAGACGCGGCCGGTCTTGCCCCTGATCAGTTCTGCCACGTCGGGGTTCTTCTTCTGGGGCATGATGCTGCTGCCGGTGCTGTAGGCATCATCCATCTCGACGAATGAGAACTCCGCCGAAGACCACAGTATCAGCTCTTCGCAGAAACGGCTCAGGTGCATCATGATTATCGACAGGCAGGAAGCCAGTTCAATGACGAAATCCCTGTCGCTGACGCCGTCGAGGCTGTTTTCTGTAATGGCCGGGAAACCGAGCTTTTCGGCTACATATTGCCTGTCGAGGGGGTAGGTGGTCCCCGCGAGGGCGCCCGAGCCGAGAGGCATGACGTTCATCCGGCCATAGCAATCGTCCAGTCTTTCCACATCGCGCCTGAACATCTGGAAATATGCCATCATGTGGTGGGCCAGCGTTATGGGCTGGGCCCTCTGGAGATGGGTGTAGCCCGGCATGACTATGTTCGTGCTTTTTTCACTGATATCCAGCAGCACGGACATCAGCTCCAGAAGCATCGACTTGATCGTACCGACCTCACCTTTCAGGTACATGCGCAGATCGAGCGCTACCTGGTCATTGCGGCTTCTCCCGGTGTGCAGCTTCCTTCCGGTGTCGCCTATCCGCTCGATCAGTATTTTCTCTATGTTCATGTGGATGTCTTCGGCTTCCGTTTCGAACTGCACTTTGCCGCTTTCGATATCGCTGAGTATCTCCCTGAGAGTGGTACAGATCAGTTCCGCTTCTTCGGCAGAGATCACGCCGACCTTGCCGAGCATCTCGGCATGGGCGATGCTGCCTTCGATATCCTGCCTGTACATCCTCGAATCGAAACGTATGGACGAATGGAAGTCGTCCACGGCTTTATCAGTGCCGGCAGTGAACCTGCCTCCCCAGAGTTTCATCGCATCAGGCTCCTTTTCAAGGTGCGGTGACACTCCTCAGTGACGGGCATTCCTTTGTGGCAGAGGAGTGTCACGCGTTTGATTACGGTTCGGTGACACTCCTCAGTGACGGGTATTCCTCAATGGCAGAGGAGTGTCACACGTTGTGGGTTCTGCTGTTGTTTATCGATTTCTCATTTCATTCTTTATCTTTTTTCTTGTTCATTACAAGGGCGCGGACCTTGAGCGGCAGGCCGAACAGGTTGATGAACCCTTCGGCGTCTTTCTGGTTGTACACCTCGTCCCTGCCGAAGGTGGAGAGTTCTTCGCTGTACAGCGAGTATGGCGACTGTACACCTGCGGGCATGACATTGCCCTTGTAGAGCTTCAGGCGGACCGTGCCGGTCACCGTCTTCTGCGTGCTGTCCACGAATGCCGACAGCGCCTCTCTCAGCGGAGTGTACCACTGGCCGTAGTATACCAGTTCGGCGAACCTCTGGGCCACGATATCCTTGTAGTGCAGTGTGTCCCTGTCGAGGCAGAGCAGTTCCAGTTCCCTGTGGGCGGCATAGAGTATGGTGCCGCCGGGCGTTTCATAAACGCCCCTGGACTTCATGCCCACCAGGCGGTTCTCGACCATGTCCACGATGCCTATGCCGTTCTCTCCTCCGAGCTTGTTGAGCTTCTCCATGAGTTCGATCGGGGAGTACTCGACGCCGTCGATCTTTTTCGGTATGCCCTGCTCGAAACAGATCTCGACATATGTCGGCCTGTCGGGTGCTTTTTCCGGGGGAACCATAAGTTTGAGCAGCTTATCGTACTGCGGCTCGTTCCACGGGTCCTCCAGGTCGGAACCTTCATGGCTCAGGTGCCAGATGTTCCTGTCCATGCTGTAATTGTCCTTCTTGGTGACAGGTATCGGTATGTTCCTTGCCACGGCATAATCTATGGCGTCTTCCCTGGACCTGATGTCCCAGATCCTCCAGGGGGCGATTATCTTAAGGTGCGGCGCCAGCGCTTTCACGGTCAGTTCGAACCTGACCTGGTCATTGCCCTTGCCCGTAGCTCCGTGGGCTATGGCGACGGCTCCTTCCTTCTCGGCGATCTCAACGAGCCTCTTTGCGATGACGGGCCTTGCAAAGGACGTGCCGAGCAGGTATTTGCCCTCATATATGGCATGGGCCTTGAGGGTCGGGAATATGAAGTCTGTAATGAATTCCTCCCTCAGGTCCTCGATATATATTTTGCTTGCGCCGGTTTTTATGGCTTTTTCCCTCAGCGGCTCGAGTTCCTCGCCCTGGCCTACGTCCGCTGCCATCGCGATGACTTCGTAATCATAGTTTTCCTTGAGCCAGGGTATGATGATGGACGTGTCTAGTCCCCCCGAATACGCCAGTACCACTTTTTCCTTGCTACTCATACCAATTCCTCCGTATCTGTGCTAGAATAATAGATGCATGCTGTATGCAGCAGCGGCAGTATCCCGTGTGGATCCGCCGCGGTCGATCACAGCTGTTTACAGCTATATTTTAATAGTCCTGCAAAGATTATACAACACGATGCATAATTATGCAATACATATTATAAATATTCACAACAAAATCCTCGCGCGTCGGAAGGCGGTCATATGGTTATCATGGGAATAGACCCTGGATTTGCAATCACGGGGTATGGTATAGTAAAATACGAGGGGAACAGATTTTCGCCCGTCACGTACGGAGTTGTCCTGACGGATGCAGGAGAACCCTTTGCTCAGCGGCTTCTGAAACTGGACAACGAGATATGCGCCATAGTCGAAATGTACAGGCCGGATGCCGTAGCGGTGGAAGAGCTGTTTTTCAACAAGAATATAAAGACCGCCATAATGGCAGCCCACGGCAGGGGGATATCCCTTACGGCTGTTGCGAGATGCGGTGTCGAGGTGTTCGAGTACACGCCGCTGCAGGTAAAGCAGGCAGTGGTCGGCTACGGCAGGGCGGACAAGGCGCAGGTCCAGCAGATGGTCAGGGCGATACTCAATCTTCCGGAGATCCCCAAACCCGATGATGCGGCAGATGCCCTGGCGATAGCTATCTGCCACGGCCATTCATACAAGTTGTCGAAAATCGATTACAGGTGACGAGCATGTACGCATACATAAGAGGAAAGCTTGAGGCAAGGGGAAGCGACCACATCGTCATAGATGCCGGCGGTGTGGGTTACATGATCTATACTTCGCAGACGACGCTGGCAGAAGCGGCCCGCCTGGAACCGGGCCGGGAATTCAAGGCATACACGCATCTGCATGTGAGGGAAGATGCGATGGACCTTTACGGGTTCGCCACGTATGAAGAACTTTCCCTGTTCAGGATGTTGCTGACCGTTTCCGGCGTCGGGCCGAAAGTCGCACTGTCGCTGCTGTCTGCCGTGTCCCCTTCAAAATTCAGCCTTGCCGTAATAACCGACGACGTAAAGACGCTGACGAAAGCACCGGGCGTTGGCAGCAAGACGGCCCAGAGGATCATACTGGAGCTCAGGGACAAGCTGAAAAAGGAGCAACTGGATGCCAGGGCGGCGGCCGGGGCGGATCTGCCGCAGCTGCCGCAGGAAGGTTCAAGGCTGTCCGAAGCCGTCAGCGCACTCATGGTACTTGGCTATACGCAGGCAGAAGCAAACCGGGCGGTTGCGTCCGTTTACTCCGATGAACTGGAACTCGAAGAGATCGTCAGAAAAGCCCTGAAAGGGCTGGTAAGGTAAGGCTGCCTGCCGTGGAGCGGAGCCGGATAAAGGATTTGCGGAGGAAGAACGATGGATGAAGAAAGACTGACCGAGACAAAAGCAGTAAGCGAGGATATCGACGAGACCAGCCTCAGGCCGAGGAGCCTGGATGAATATATAGGCCAGAAAAAAGTCAAGGAAAACATGAGGGTGTTCATAGAGGCGGCCAAAAGGCGGAGGGAGCCGCTGGACCATGTGCTTCTCTACGGGCCGCCCGGCCTTGGCAAGACTACGCTGGCCAGTATCATAGCCGCAGAACTCGGCGTCAATATCCGCATCACTTCCGGGCCTGCCATAGAAAGGCCCGGCGACCTGGCAGCCATACTTACCAACCTCAGCGATTTCGACGTTCTGTTCATAGATGAGATACACCGCCTCAACAGGACCGTGGAAGAGATACTTTACCCGGCGATGGAGGATTTCGCGCTTGACATAATCATAGGCAAAGGGCCGAGTGCCCGCTCCATCAGGCTGGATCTGCCCAAATTCACGCTTGTGGGTGCTACAACCAGGGCGGGACTGCTGACATCGCCCCTGCGGGACAGGTTCGGCGTCATAAACCGGCTCGATATGTACGATGTCGAAGAGCTTACGCTTATCGTCAAGCGCTCTGCTTCGATACTGGGTGTCGGGATAGATGACAGGGGCGCGGGCGAAATAGCCAGGAGATCCAGGGGGACGCCCAGGATAGCCAACAGGCTGCTCAAGAGGGTCCGTGACTTCGCGCAGGTCAAGGGCGAGGGTGTCATAGACGCCGAAACCGCGGCAATGGCGCTGAATGCCCTCGAAGTGGACGGCATCGGCCTGGACAGGACAGACAGGAACATGCTTTCAAGCATAATCGAGAAGTTCGGCGGTGGCCCGGTGGGACTGGATACGCTTGCCGCCTGCATAGGCGAAGAACCGGATACCATCGAGGACGTGTACGAGCCGTACCTGCTCCAGATCGGGTTCATCAAGAAAACTCCCAGGGGCAGGATGGCCACGAAGCTTGCCTATGACCACCTCGGCATCAGGATGAAGGGCGGCTTTTATGAACAGCAGGAGATGGATATTGACTGAGATTGGCAATATTACATCAGTGTTAAATTATAATTAAAGAATATCGGCAAATCACTACCCTTGTCGAATTTTGTGGTATTCTGTAAACAGGTCAAATCCTTACGGGCAGCTGCTTTGCAGGATCACAAATGAAAATTCGGCGGGGGGTCATTCATGAAAAGGATCATTTCATTTTTTCTGGTCATTTCTGTTGTCTTGTTGTCCGGAGTATCTGCAGTCCATGCGGAAAACGGAGCCGGTACCGCGCCGGACGCCAGGGATCTGCCGTCTGATGTGCTGTTGCGTGATGAACTGCCTGACAGCACGGATATGCCTGACAGCCTGTCACCCGGAGGGAAACCGGGCAGCAGCGGGGAATCTGCCATGGGCCTCGGCGGAGGATCTGCCGTGGGATCCACCGGAGGACCCGCCGGGGAACATGACGGGGAGCCCGGGGAGAGAGGCAGGCTGGACAGGATCGACTATTCCGCGGACGATCTGTATGAGGCCGTCAGCATCCTGGTGCCCGGGTCAACGCACTATAGCATAAAGGAAATGTCCGACCCGGCGAGGATCGTCATAGACCTGTACGATACGGACGTTCCGGGCGGACAGGGGATCATCCCGGCCGACGGTACATATGTAAAAAGGATAAGATATGCACAGTTTACCGAAAAGATAGCAAGGGTCGTACTAGATGTAAGCGAAGGCTATGACTTTTCGATAGTGAGGACCGATACGGGCCTTGCGGCATATGTCAGTGGATACCCCGGACCAGGAGAACTCCGGGAAAACGGCGTGATACCGCTTGGCCCCGGATACCGGATCAGCGTGTCGGGAAGCGGGTCGGACGAGACTGTTGAGATAGAACTCGGCAGCTATTATGATTACAGCATAACAAGGCTGACAGATCCCGAGCGGATCCTGGTCACGATACCGGAGGCGGATGTATACTCGGCGGCCAAGCGGTTCGATCATGACGGCGAATGGATCAGTTCGGTGGAATATGCGGCGGCGGGAAGGTCCGGGGCGGAGATAACCATCGGCCTCACGGCACAGTTCCAGTACAGTGCGGAGTTGTCGGACGGGAAACTCAGGATATCGTTCTCATGGCCGTCGTACAGGAACATCATATACCGCAACAGTGCGGACCGGGTGTATTTCCTCTTGAAAAAGGCCGCGCTGACGAAAGGCACTAAGGACCTCAAACCCCTTTATACAGCTTCGTATGATAAGAGCGGCATGACCTGGACGGTCACGTTCCCGACCCGGAACGCGGACCTGGGTGAGGGGGCCCTGGATATAAACGACCTGTACCTCAAATCATTCGAAGTAAGAAACAACGGTGACGGCACCACATCGCTCATATTCAACGGCCGGCCGGGCAATTCTTACCTGGTTTATACCAGGGATTCCGGCGATACTGCGATAACAGTTATGAGGCCTGCTGCAAAAGGAGATAAGATAGTCGTGATCGATGCCGGCCACGGGGGCACGGCCACGGGGGCGCGTTACGGCGATCTCTATGAAAAGGACCTGAATCTCGATATAGCCAGGCGCCTGGAAGCGCTGCTCAATAGCAAGGGTGTCAAGACATACTTGATCAGGTCGGACGACAGCAACGTGGATAATTACGAACGGGCATACATAGCCAACATGCTGGGGGCGGCGCTGTATCTCAGTATACACAACAACGCATCGCCAAAAAGCAGTGTCAGGGGGACCATGACTCTTTGCTATCCTTCGACGAAAAGCGGGTTTACCGGCAGGCAGTTCGCGCAGATCGTCCAGAGACATATGGTCGCTGCCCTGGATACGGTCGACCTGAAGGTGAGACTGAGACCCGATCTTATTGTGCTGAGAGAAACATACATGCCGGCGGCCCTGGCAGAAGTGGCGTTCCTGACGAACAGCAGCGACAGGGAGAAGCTGCGGGATGAGTCATTCAGGCAGACTGCTGCCGAAGCCCTGTGCAGTTCCGTCCTGGAAGCACTGGACGAAGTGGCCTGATGAGGCAGGATCCCCCGGTACGGCAGTGCAGCATTATGTTGTAGATCATGAATAAAAAAATCAGCAGAATTTATGTATTCTGTTGATTTTTTTTATGTATCCCGTGTGGTAACATTATGTAAGATTTGCCCCGGGAAATACTAAAACCTTCTCCGGTTGTCCATAATCTCCATGTAAACCTTTATCATGGAGGGACGATATGAGAAGATTACCGGTATTTTTCACTGCCTTGATATTGACCACACTGCTGCTGGCTGGGTGTTCGATACCGTTTTTGGGCAATATTTTCGGCGGGGCGGACAAAACTGATGATGCCGGTGAGATGATCGGTCTGGATGACATCCGCGGCGCTGATGGAAGTATTGCCACAGGCGGCGGTATTTCCGGAACGGGCGGCGGGACCGGGGATGCGGGTGGTGCATATTATGATACGGACGGCGTTGCCCGAAGCAACAGCGCCGGGTCCGGAGACGCTGCAGGCTCCGTTTTCGCATCGGAGTCCGGAGACGGCGAAGACCATTACGTGGATGCAGAGGTCGGCAGCGGTATATCGGACGTGATGGACAGTGCCGGCAACGATGATACAGGGCCGTTCGGCACCGGGGTCCTCTCAGCCCAGGGTGTTTCGGAAGCGGGCTACTCCGAGCCGAGGAGGCCTGTGACAGTATATTACCAGGATGAAGACGGCTGCCTGGTACCGATGACGAGGTGGATCCAGCCGCAGCTCGGGATAGCCAGGGCTGCTGTGAGCCTGGCCGTCGACAGTCCGCTGACGCGTGAAGAAACGGCATATTACGGCGTTTATCCCGTGATACCGGAAGGCACCCGGATACTGGGCATCGACATAAGGAACGGCACTGCCGTGATCGACTTCAGCAGGCATCTGCTAAGTTACGGCACAGCCTGGTCCGAGAGGAACATAGTGGCTGCCATAGTATACACGCTTACCGAGTTCGACACCGTAGACAAGGTCAGGATACTGATCAACGGCCACCAGCCGGGCGTCCTCAAATATGGCACGGACCTGTCCGGGCCGCTTGGAAGAGAGGACGTGATGATAAATACCGAGCCGGCCTTGGTGCCATCCGGGACGCGAAGGGGAAAGCTCGACGTGTATTTCATGAAGCAGGCCAATGAGGGGTTCGCCTATGCGGTGCCTGTATCGGTGGCCGTAGACAGCGCCGAAGCAGATCCAGCGCCCGGTACGCTTGTAAGGCTGCTGTTTGAGACTGTGCCGGCAGGGGGTATATATACGGAGATACCTGAAGGCGCATGCCTTAGAAACAGCTATGTACAGAACGGCACGGTATTCCTGGATCTCAGCGGCGAGTTCCTGGATTACGGCGGGACGGAGAGAGAAGAGGCCATCCTCAGGCAACTGGCATATACGCTGAGGCAGTGCGACGGGATAAGGAAGATAAGGATAATGGTGGACGGTAAAAACGTTGACCTGCCGGGAGGTACATATATTTCGTCCGGGCTGGTGATACCGGCCACTTTGAATGATGTAACAGACAGGGGTTAAGATGCGCATGGAGGAGAAAGGACAGGTCACGGGAAAGAAAAAAGTGATCGTTGCCACAAAAAACAGGGGGAAGCTGGAGGAGATAGCACAACTGCTCTCCGGGCTTCCCTATGAAGTTTTTTCGATGACCGATGCCGGGGTGGACGGCGATATAGCGGAAAACGGCTCCACGTTCGCAGAAAACGCACTTATAAAGGCCAGGACGGTCTGGAACGTGACCGGGGAGACCGTGATGGCCGATGATTCCGGTCTTGAGGTCGATCATCTCAACGGGGCGCCCGGCATCCTATCGGCCAGGTATGCCGGCGAAAATGCAAAAGACGAAGATAAATACCGTAAGCTGCTGAAGGAGCTTTCAGGAGTTCCGGCAGACCAGCGGAGCGCCAGGTTCGTCTGTGCCATAGCGCTCATCCTCCCTGACGGGAGGGAGATCGTCGTCAGGGGGACATGTGAAGGCTATATTGCCAAGGAGCCGGCAGGAACAGGCGGATTTGGCTATGACCCGGTTTTTTATGTCCCTGGGTTCGGGATGACGTTCGCGCAGATGGACGAGGAACTCAAAAACAGCATAAGCCACAGGGGCAATGCCCTGAGGAAAGTGCTGGACATCCTGGCTGAAGAAGCGAAAAAGCACTGATCAGGCATCCAGGACGGCATCTTATGTCACAGCATGGTCGACGGAGGTTTTTGGCAATGAAAATACTGGTCATAAGCGACACGCACGGGGACACGGTGAAAGCCGGGGAGGCTATCAGGAAAAACAGGGGAACGGACCTGGTCATCCACCTTGGAGATTATTTCAGGGACGCAGTGAAGCTGTCCGGCATGTTTCCGGAGATCCCTTTCGAATATATCTACGGCAACTGCGATTTCATGACAAACGGAGTTCCCGCAGAAAAACTGCTGGAGATTTGCGGGAAGAAGATCTTCATAACGCACGGGCACAGGTATTCCGTCAAGTGGGGCTATGAAAACCTGTTCAGGAAGGCGGAGGAACAGCAGGCCGATATCCTGCTGTTCGGCCATACGCACGTGCCTGAGATCATCAGGAAAGACGGATACATCGTCCTCAACCCCGGGAGCACGAGCGATCCCAGGGGCGATTCCGACGGATCCTTTGCCATCGTGGAGATACACGACGGCAAAGTGTCGGCGAGGATCTGCAGTATATGAACCCAGCCTATTGCAGGTGAGGACACGAGCCGCCGCATTGCCCCAGGTTCGGGCATTCTGTCCCGGCCGATTTCCCGGATCGGATGATATTCACATTCGTGAATACTGCTTCAAGGTCATTGCTGCCGCATTTCGGGCATCTGATGCGCCTGTTTTCCCTGTCGCTCACAGATGCCATTGCGTTGAATACTTCGCCGCATTTGCACTTAAGGTCGTAAAAAGGCAAGACATCCACCTCCGGTAAAAATATGATGCCAACCAACAGTTTACCACATCGCGGGCGCCATGATAAGTACCCCGACATTATTGTTAAAACATGAAATATGTGTTATCATTTTTTCGTAAATCCCACTTTTAAGCGCGCTGTGTGATCATTTCCGCAGGATCGCCTCCATGGCGGAAGGTGTCCGCGGTACATTGACAGGGGAAGATCATGTTGAAAAAATGCCTGACAGTCATCATAAGCGTTGCCGTACTCGTATCGTTCACCGGATGCGCGGCAGTCAAATCGCTTTTTTCCGGGGAAGATCCCGGCGATCCGGAGGACAGCGCGGAAATTACCGTTGAGCAGGCGGATACAGCGGATCCTGCCGTGCCTGAAAACACCGCGGAAATGAGCATCCCGGAGACTGAGTATCTCCTGTTCATGAGGCTGCATGTCAATGGTGAAAATAAAGAAAGTTATGATGTGGTGCGGCTCACGGAGCACACCATAACTTACAGGTACTACGATTACAGCGATCCCGACAACCCGGAGCCGATGGAAAAGACGGTCACCTTCGGGGAGATACTTACCAGGGTGAACGGTAAGGACAAGTACAACATAGCCATATATCTGTTCGACGGCGTCAATGAATATGAAATGGAGCTGACCGGCGATCTCAGGCAAAAGATAAGGGAGCACCCTGAATTCAGGAAAACGCTCGGAACATTGCTGGGTAAACCCTTCAGCAGGCCACTGGACGGCAATGTCATCACCAGCGAGGACATCAGTGCCACGGCCAGGAAGAATACAGCCACTGCTGAAATACACGGTGGAATGGACGGCGATGCCAAAGTCGACGCGGAAGGTGCAGACGTACAGGAACTGCATCCGGCGGGATACAGCACCTGGTATACGGTGACCGGGGAAATCCATGAAGAGAAAGACGGCACGCTGGAACACAGGATCGAATATCCGCAGGTATCCGGACTGGACGACGAAGGTATCCGGAAGAAGATCAACGATACGATAAAGCAGGAGGCGCTGAAGGCGCTCGACTACTGCAAGGTTTCCCGCCCGTCGGAGAATATAGACATAGGTTACCGTATCAGCAGGAGGTCGCCTTCACTGCTGAGCGTCGAATTCGACGGGACGGCGTATTTTACTCTGACCATCGATACCAGGACCGGGGACAGGGTCAGGCTGAAAGACATCGTGAACACCGGCGCCGGTTTCGCCGGAAAGCTGCTTGACGGCAGTGCCGCGGTGAGCGGGGAGTCCGGGACGGGAGCGATCACAAACCTTGATCCGGGTGCGCTGGAAAAATTTCTTGCCGGGGCCGACACCCCGGAGAACATTGCTGCACCCGAAAAACCGCATGTTTTCAGTTATCTGACTACGGATTCACTGGGAATATCGATAGCTTCGGGCCATGTGACCGGAGATCCGGCTGAGGGCGGGCAGGGTGAGGATCACCGTCCTTCCGCCGGACGTGTGGTATTCGAGGTAAGGTTCGGAGATCTCGCTGATCATATAGCGGCCGGCGAGATCCTGCGCGAAGAGCTCCTGGCCACGGAAATCGAGCGGAGCATGTTCCTGGAACCCGTTGATTTCGAAGACCTGGGCAAAATGAGGCTGGCTGCCGGAAAGCGCGGTCCTGACGGCGCGGCGAAGCTGAAGCTGCTGCTTGAGGATGAAAACAGCGGTTTTGTATATGCGCTTGCGGAACCGGCGGACATCACGTGGAATTTCGAAAACCTGTCGATGCTGCAGGTGATGGACGCCGATGCAGACGGCCTGAGCGATATAGTTGTCGTGGCTCTTTACTCCGACGGTGGATCAGACCTGTTCCCCTATCCGCATGTATATTTCCGCCGGTCCCGGGGATTCGTGCGTTACCCTGAACTGGAACAGAAAATCAACTCGGACGGGTTCAGGTCGACGGAGGATGTGGCCGGACTGGCCGCAAAATACCTGGCGGAGGACTGATCAGGCGGCAAAATTACGTCATTGACAAATAAAACGGCCGACGATATAATATGAAAGTCGGATATCCGGCGATACGCGCGGGTGTAGTTCAATGGTAGAACATCAGCCTTCCAAGCTGATTGCGTGGGTTCGATTCCCATCACCCGCTCCATTTTTTCCCGCCAGGACCGGACCGGCCGGAAAGATGACGAAGCAATATGCGACATTCCTAAAAATGGTGATGTGCCACTAGCTCAGCTGGATAGAGCAACGGACTTCTAATCCGTAGGCCGGGGGTTCGAATCCCTCGTGGCACGCCAGCCAAAACCCCACAGGCTCTAAGCCTTCGGGGTTTCGTTATAGTGCGCGGCATGCGGGCGACCTTGGCGGGGAAGCCCATTAAGAGGATC
>DGEQ01000077.1:0-13378 GCA_002386045.1 Hungateiclostridiaceae bacterium UBA3922
TCCCTATCTGTCGCGGGCGTAGGATATTTGAGGGGATCTGTCCCTAGTACGAGAGGACCGGGATGGACTGACCTCTGGTGCACCAGTTGTCATGCCAATGGCACGGCTGGATAGCCAAGTCGGGAACAGATAAACGCTGAAAGCATCTAAGCGTGAAACTGACCCCAAGATGAGATATCCCACCGAGAGATCGGGTAAGACCCCATGCAGACGACGTGGTTGATAGGTCAGGGGTGTAAGCGCAGTAATGCGTTGAGCTAACTGATACTAATAGGTCGAGGGCTTGACCAAAAAAACAGGCAGAAAAAGAGGTCTTAGACGTCAGGAGTTAAACATCATGTCTTCGGGTTGCTGAGCATTATATAGTTTTGAGGGTGCAGACACCGGTTTTCGTGGAATGATCGGAAGCCTCACCGGAAGGGGGAAGGCGGAGGATCAGGAACGGACCGGCAGCACTTGAAAAGTTTATACAGGTTTCTGGTGGAAATAACGAGAAGGACACACCCGTTCCCATCCCGAACACGGAAGTTAAGCTTCTCAGTGCCGACGATACTTGGCTGGCGACGGCCCGGGAAAATAGGTCTCCGCCAGGAATTTATCAAGGCCCTGTGCTGGACGCACAGGGCCTTGTGCTGTTTAAAGGGATAACTGTCCCCACAAGGGAGGATTGTCCCTCTGATTGCAAGACTGTCCCATGGCTGAAGGACTGTCCCTCCAATGCAGAACTGTCCCTAAAAGAGACCTGTCCCCCTAAGGAAGGACTGTCCCCAGGCCCGAAGGACTGCCCCCAAAATGGAGGACTGTCCCCTTAGAGAAGAACTGTCCCCCAAAATGCAGGACTGCTTCCTGATATGAAGGACCGTCCCCAAGTTGAAAACCGTCCCCCGATTGTCTGGACTGGAGAACTGTCCCCCTAATCCGAAGAAGTGTCCCCCGGCCGGTGGACTGCCCCTGATCGAGGAAATAGTGTTTCAGGGCGAATTCTGAAGGACTGTCCCCCACTAACCTTGTTGAAGGACTGTCCCCTGATCCGCCCTGATCCGGAGAAGTGTCCCCAAGTGGAGAACTGTCCCCTATACATAGAAATAAACCTGTGTTATTATGTTGTATCATTGGTTGGCATTTGCTGATAAGGCCATTACAGGCAGCGAATATTAACGGGAGGGGGGATGGCCTGCCGGAACGGGCGGGCCGGAAACTGATGGATAAGGTTATCAGGGCAGGCATAGTTGGGTACGGCAACCTGGGGAAAGGCGTGGAAGCTGCGCTCAGGCAGAGCCCGGATTTCAGGCTGGAGGCCGTATTCACAAGGAGAGCGACAGGCGATATCGGGACATCCGCGAAAGCGGTGCATATTTCCGAAATCGGGAAATACAGGGGGCATATAGATGTCATGATCCTCTGCGGAGGCTCTGCGACCGACCTGCCGGAGCAGGGGCCTAAAATCGCGTCCATGTTCAACACAGTGGACAGTTTCGATACGCATGCAAGGATCCCGGAGTATTTCAGGTTGATGGACGAGACGGCGAAAAAGGCCGGGACCCTCAGTCTGATTTCTACCGGATGGGATCCGGGACTGTTTTCCATGATGAGGCTGCTTACGGAATCCATCCTGCCGGACGGGAACACATATACGTTCTGGGGTAAGGGTGTGAGCCAGGGGCATTCGGATGCGGTCAGGAGGGTGCCCGGCGTGAAAAACGCGGTACAGTATACGATCCCTGTCGAAAGTGCGCTTGAAAGAGTGCGGTCCGGGGAAAATCCGGATCTGTCCGTCCGTGAAAAGCATTCGAGAGTGTGCTACGTGGTGCCTGAACCCGGGGCGGACAGGGATGAGATAGCCGAAACGATCAGAAACATGCCCCACTACTTTTCCGAGTACGACACAACCGTCAATTTTATCACTGAAGAGGAACTCCTCAGGGACCACATGGGCATGCCGCACGGGGGTTTCGTCATCAGGACCGGGAAAACGGGAGCAGGTACGAAACAGAGGGTGGAATTCAGTCTGAAACTGGACAGCAACCCCGAGTTCACGGCAAGTGTCCTGACAGCCTACGCAAGAGCCGTGTACAGGCTGTCAGGCGAAGGCCAGACAGGCGCCCGTACGGTGTTCGACATACCGCTGGCCTGTCTTTCGCCCAAAACCGCTGAAGAATTAAGGAAGGAACTGCTGTAACTTTTGGGGGACAGTCCTCAACAAAGGCCTCAGCAAATACTTTGCAGGGAAAGTCCTTTGTTGCGACTTTTCGGGGACGGTCCCCAGCAAAGATTTTGTGGAGACAGTCCTCAGCCGTGGCTTCCCCGGATACGACTTTGCGGGGACAGTCCTCAACTGTGACTTTTCGGGGGAAGTCTCCGGCATGGGACGGTCCTTTGGACATGAGTGAAGAACTGTCCCCATACTTTGTCCCAAACTTCTTAAAAACTTTGAAAAAAAGTACTTGCATTGTTATTGGTGATGTAGTAAAATATCACTTGCTGTGTGACACGACAAACGATGAAGTGGGAGATTGCTATTCTTGGAAATAGGGAACTTCCACGGAGAATGTCCGATTCAGAGAAACCGGGCGACAAGTCACTGTACATTATTCGACTGTGCAGGAGTGTGTCTGTTTGCATGTACAGCCCAGGTTTTGCAGGTCCAAGGACCGTGTAAGCAGCCTGGGTTTTAAAAATCGGAAAACAGGAAACACCCGGCATAGTGTACAGATAAAAATGCTTGTCGTACGTAACATTCGAGGGGATCAGGAGCCGGAAAGACCGCAGAAACCACGGCTCCCGGGACTGCCGGACAGTTCAGGCAGGAGATTTGCCGGGGACGGGGCCGGGGTTCGGGTGAGAAAGAGTACAGCGGATCCCTGAACACTATCAAGGAGGTTATTGTATGGCAAACAATCAGAAAATCAGAATCAGGCTGAAGGCATTCGATCACCAGATACTCGATCAGTCAGCCGAGAAGATCGTCGACACTGCCAAAAGGACCGGCGCACAGGTTTCCGGACCGGTACCGCTTCCGACAAAGAAGGAGGTCTTCACGATACTGAGAGCTCCTCACAAGTATAAGGATTCGCGCGAGCAGTTCGAGATGAGGACCCATAAGAGGCTGATAGATATTCTGATGCCTACGCCCAAGACGGTGGATGCCCTTATGAGGCTCGATCTGCCGGCAGGTGTTGATATAGAGATAAAGCTGTAAGCTTTATCGGATCCAGGAGAGAGATCATGTTCGTGAGAAATCATGAACCAATGATGATTAGGAGGTAACAGGATGAGCAAGTTTATTCTCGGCAAGAAAATAGGCATGACACAGGTTTTTGATGAGAACGGCATCGTTATACCGGTAACGGTAATACAGGCCGGGCCTTGTGCTGTCGTACAGAAAAAGACGGTTGAAAACGACGGATATACGGCTATCAGGCTGGGATTCGAGGACGTTCCTGAAAAGAAGCTGAACAAGCCGGAACTGGGCCTGTTCAAGAAGATCAATGTTACGCCCAAGAGGTATCTCAGGGAATTCAGGACCGACGATGTCGACAAGTTCGAAGTCGGACAGCAGATAAACGTTGCCGACATGTTCGCAAGCGGCGACAGGATAGATGTGACCGGAATATCCAAGGGCAAAGGTTTCCAGGGTGTCATGAAGAGGTTCGGTTCCTCTAGAGGTCCCGAATCGCATGGTTCCAAGTATCACAGGAGAGTCGGGACCATGGGTGCCGGCACCAGCCCGGGAAGAGTGTTCAAGGGCAAGAAGCTGCCGGGACATATGGGGAAGGACAGGGTAACGGTCCAGAACCTTGATGTGGTCAAAGTCGATGGCGAAAGGAACCTTATGCTTGTAAAAGGCGCGGTTCCGGGTCCCAGGGGCGGTCTTGTCATCGTACGGGAAACGGTAAAGGCCGGCAAGTAATACGGATGGGAGGAGGAAGCGATCATGCCAAAGGTTGATTTATACAATATGAAAGGCGAGACGATCGGCGAAATCGAACTCAGCGACGCTATTTTCGGCATAGATATCAATGAGAACGCGATGCATCTCGCTGTACAGAACCAGTTAGCAAACAGGAGGCAGGGCACACATTCCACCAAGACCAAGAGTGAAGTCAGCGGCGGCGGCAGGAAACCGTGGAGGCAGAAAGGCACAGGCCGCGCCCGCCATGGAAGCATACGCTCGGCCCAGTGGGTAAAGGGCGGCATCGTCCATGGTCCCAGGCCCAGGAGCTATTCCTACACCCTGCCGAAGAAGATCAAGAGGCTCGCACTGAAGTCGGCGCTCTCTTCAAAGGTCAGCAACAACGAGATCATGGTACTGGACCAGCTGAACTTCGACACCATCAAGACGAAGCAGATGGTCAACGTGCTCGACGCGCTCAAGGTCGACAAGGGCGCCCTCATAGTGCTCGACAGCAAGAATGAGAACGTGGAGAGATCGGCAAGGAACATACCGGGAATCAAGACTGCGCTTGTGAATACGATAAACGTGTTCGACATACTGAAGTACGACAAATTCATAATAACGAAGGATGCAGTTGCAAAAGTCGAGGAGGTGTATGCGTAATGAGAGCACCGGAGGATGTGATCATCAGGCCATTCATAACGGAAAAAAGCACGCAGGAAGTAGCAGCCGGGAAATACACCTTTATCGTCGATTACGACGCGACCAAGACTGAAATCAGGCAAGCTGCTGAGAAGCTTTTCCAGGTAAAAGTCCTTGATGTCAATACGGCAAAATACAGGGGCAAGACCAAGAGGCTCGGCGTCCATATCGGGAACAGGCCGAAGTGGAAGAAGGCCGTCATCAAGATAGACCTCAATCCCGAACCCGAAAGATACCTGGCAAAGGGCGGCAAGGAAACAGTCAGCCAGAAGAAGTACAAGACCAGCATAGAAGAATACGGTGTGACGCAGTAAAGCCCAGGTCCGGCGGGCTTGTAACGCCCGGTCGGAGGAGGCTGCATCGAAGCACGGAACGCAGCTTCGGGAAACGAGACCAATACTGGCCGGACCTGCGGGACCAACAGAGTAACTACGTTCTTGAATAATTAAGGAGTGAGAAGAAATGGCAGTAAAAAAGTATAGTCCTACTTCTCCCGCCAGAAGGTTCATGACGGTCTCCACCTTTGAGGAGATCACGAAGAAGGAACCGGAGAAATCACTGGTACAGATACTGAAAAAGACTGGCGGCAGAAATGTTTACGGAAGGATAACCGTTCGCCATATAGGCGGGGGGACGAAAAGAAAATACAGGATCATAGATTTCAAGAGGAACAAGGACGGCATAGACGCTAAAGTAGCGGCGATAGAATATGATCCCAACAGGACTGCAAATATTGCGCTTCTCCACTATGTAGACGGAGAAAAGAGATATATACTGGCTCCGGTCGGACTGAAGGTCGGCGATATCGTCGAATCCGGACCGGATGCGGACATCAAGCCGGGCAACGCGCTTCCGCTGGCCAACATACCCGTTGGTACGATGGTGCACAACATCGAACTGAAGCCCGGTAAGGGCGGCCAGCTTGTCAGGGCGGCAGGCGCTGCAGCCCAGCTCATGGCAAAGGAAGGCGATTATGCCCAGCTCAGGCTCCCTTCAGGCGAAGTAAGGCTGGTAAGCCTTCAGTGCAAGGCAACGGTCGGCCAGGTCAGCAATATCGAGCATGAGAACATTACGATAGGCAAGGCCGGAAGAAAGAGATGGATGGGTGTAAGGCCGACTGTCCGCGGTGTTGTTATGAACCCGGTGGACCACCCGCATGGCGGCGGTGAAGGCAAGTCACCGATAGGAAGGCCAAGTCCGGTCACCCCGTGGGGCAAGCCTACGCTTGGCTACAAGACGAGGAAGAAGAACAAGAAGTCTGATAAATTCATCATCAAGAGAAGGAACACTAAGTAATGAAGTGCGGGAATCCATAGACTGGAAAGGAGGATTAACACCGAATGAGCAGATCGTTGAAGAAGGGACCGTATGTTGATCAGAAACTCCTTAAGAAAATCGAGGAGATGAACAGGGCCAACGACAAGAAGGTCATAAAGACCTGGTCCAGGGCGTCAACCATATTCCCTCAGATGGTAGGACACACTATTGCAGTACATGACGGCAGAAAGCATGTGCCGGTTTATATAACCGAAGATATGGTAGGGCATAAGCTGGGCGAGTTTGCACCGACCAGGACATTCAGAGGGCACGGGCATCATACTGAGAAGTCGACAGCATTGAAGTGAGCCGGCAGGGTATGATTTGCGTGCACGAGCAAGCTTAATGCCGAAAGGAGGAAATCCAGTTGGAAAAGAAGGTCATGTCCAAAGAAGAGCTTTTGAAGAACAAGGATCAGATACTGGAACGATATAACAAGATCAGCAGACAGTTTCAGAAGCCTGCTCTGCTTACGAAGAAGGAGAGAAAGGTACTCGGGATAGGCAAGGATGAAGGAAGGGCCATCCTCAGGTATGCAAGGATCTCCGACAGGAAGGCGAAGATCGTCCTGGATCTTATCAAGGGCAAGGGCATAGATGAAGCTTACGCTATCTTGAGATATACACCGAAAGCAGCTTCCGAGCTGATTTACAAACTTCTGAAATCAGCAGAGGCCAATGCGGTGAACAACAACGACCTCAACAGGGACGCGCTTTATGTGGCTGAAGCATATGCGACACAGGGTCCGACCCTGAAGAGGATCCAGCCCAGGGCAAGAGGAAGCGCATACAGGATACGCAAGAGGACCTGTCACATCACGGTAGTAGTGAAAGAAAGATAAGGGCCGGCAATACGCTAAGAAGGAGGTTCAATGATGGGCCAGAAGGTAAATCCGCATGGATTGCGAATCGGTATAATCAAGGACTGGGACACCAAGTGGTATGCAAGCGACAAAAACTTCAGCGAGTACCTGGTCGAAGACTACAGGATCAGGGAGTATATCAAGAAAAAGCTGTATACCGCCGGTGTCGCAAGAATTGAAATAGAGAGGGCCGCAAACAAGGTCAAGATAAATGTCCATACCGCAAAACCGGGCCTGGTCATCGGTAAGGGCGGACAGGGCATAGAAGAACTGCGCAGGGAGATCGAGAATCTCACCGGCAGGAGCGTCCTGATCAATATCACTGAAATCAAGGTACCGGAAGTCAATGCGCAGCTGGTTGCCGAGAACATCGCTGCACAGCTTGAAAAGAGGATTTCTTTCAGAAGGGCGATGAAACAGGCGATGTCAAGAGCGATGAAAATGGGCGCGAAAGGCATCAAGACCGCCGTTTCCGGAAGGCTTGGCGGGGCCGAGATAGCCAGGACAGAGCATTATCACGAGGGAACGATCCCGCTCCAGACTCTGAGGGCGGATATAGATTACGGTTTTGCCGAAGCAAACACGACTTACGGAAAGATCGGAGTAAAGACGTGGATATATAAAGGCGAAGTGCTTCCGGCCGTTAAAAAGGAAAACAAGGCAGAAGGGGGCGATAGGTAATGTTGATGCCGAAAAGGGTCAAGCGCAGGAAAGTACAGAGAGGCAGATTGAAAGGCATCGCTTCCAGGGGAAATTATGTGGCATACGGTGAATATGGCCTGCAGGCGATAGAGCCCGCATGGGTGACAAGCAACCAGATAGAAGCTGCCAGGGTAGCGATGACACGTTTCACAAAGAGAGGCGGCCAGGTCTGGATAAAGATATTCCCCGACAAGCCGGTCACGAAGAAACCGGCCGAGACCCGTATGGGAAGCGGTAAGGGTTCGCCGGAATACTGGGTTGCAGTTGTAAAGCCCGGAAGAGTATTATTCGAAATCGCGGGGGTGCCGGAAGAGATCGCAAGGGAAGCCATGAGGCTCGCAATGCACAAGCTCCCGATGAAGTGCAGGTTCATAACCCGCGAGAAGGAAATGGGTGGTGAAACGAATGAAAGCCAGTGAGTTGAGAAATATGACGCAGGAAGAACTGCAGAAGGAACTGAACGAGCTTAAGTCCGAGCTTTTCAAACTTCGTTTCCAGCTCGCGACGAACCAGTTGGATAACCCCATGAAGCTCAGGGATGTAAAGAAGAATATAGCCCGAGTCAAGACAGTGATGAGGGAGAGAGAAATAAAAGGTGCAAAGGCTTAATGAAAGGAGGAATCCTGCTTGGCTGAAAGAGGATTGAGGAAAACCAGGATAGGCAAGGTTGTCAGTGACAAGATGGATAAGACCATCGTCGTTGCTATAGAGACCAGCGTAAAGCATCCTTTGTACAAGAAGATCGTTAAAAGGACCTACAAGCTGAAGGCTCACGATGAGAACAACGAATGCCGCGTAGGCGACAGGGTCAAGGTCATGGAGACCCGTCCGCTCAGCAGGGAAAAAAGGTGGAGACTCGTCGAGATCATCGAAAAGGCCCGTTGACAGCAGTATTTCGAAGTAACTGGAAGGAGGTACCGGTATGATCCAGGTCCAGACGAGGCTGAAATCAGCAGACAACACCGGAGCCAAGGAACTCATGTGCATAAAGGTGCTCGGAGGCTCCAGGAGGAAATATGCAAATATAGGAGATGTTATTGTTTGCTCAGTTAAAAATGCAACACCCGGCGGAGTTGTGAAAAAGGGTGAAGTCGTCAGGGCTGTTATAGTCCGTTCAAAAAAAGGAGTAAGGAGACCTGACGGTTCTTATATAAGATTTGACGAAAATGCGGCAGTCATCATCAGGGAAGACAAAAACCCGAGAGGCACGCGTATATTCGGGCCTGTTGCAAGAGAACTGAGAGACAAGGAATACATGAAGATACTGTCACTTGCACCGGAAGTTATCTGAACAGGGAGAGGAGGCGGCAAGAAGTGGCGAACAAGGTACATGTGAAAACCGGAGATATGGTATATGTCCTCTCAGGCAAGGACAAGGGAAAGAAGGGCAAAGTCCTCGCCGTTAACCCCGACGATATGACCGTGATAGTTGAAGGCGTCAATATAACGAAGAAACACAGGAAGCCAAGGGGAAGGCTGCAGGAAGGCGGCATAATCAACCAGGAATCGCCGATCAGCAGTTCAAAGGTCATGCTGGTATGCTCACGGTGCAAAAGCCCGACCAAGGTATCCAGGGTCGTCCGTGAGAACGGGCAGAAAGACCGTGTATGCAAAAGATGCGGCGAGGTTATAGATACACAGAAGGAAGCAAAGGAAGAATAGCGGATGCTTTCTCGAAAGGAGGTTAATGTCTGATGTCAAGGCTTAAGGATAAATACATCAACGAAGTAAAACCGGCAATGACTGCGAAGTTTAAATACAAAAGCCCCATGCAGATCCCGAAACTTGAAAAGGTAGTAATAAACATGGGAGTCGGCGAAGCAAAGGAAAATCCCAAGGCTATGGATGCAGCAGTTGATGACCTGATGACGATCACAGGACAGAGACCGGTCGTGACGAAAGCCAAGAAATCGATCTCGAACTTCAAGCTGAGGGCCGGAATGAGCGTAGGCTGCAAAGTCACGCTTCGCGGTAAGAAAATGTACGATTTCATCGATAAGCTGTTCAATGCAGCACTGCCGCGTGTCAGGGACTTCAGGGGAGTAAATCCGAACTCTTTCGACGGAAGAGGCAATTACACGCTTGGCGTAAAGGATCAGCTGATATTCCCCGAGATCGTGTATGACAAGGTCGACAAGGCCAGGGGAATGGATATCGTATTCGTGACCACTGCGAAAACGGACGAAGAAGCGAGAGAACTCCTGAAGCTTCTGGGAATGCCGTTCTCGAACAGGTAAGTGGTGGAAGGAGGATATACGTGGCAAAGAAATCGTTGATCGCAAAACAGAAAAGAACTCCAAAATACAGTACCAGGGCTTACAACAGGTGCCAGATCTGTGGCAGGCCCCATGCTTACATGAGGAAATTCGGGGTTTGCCGCCTGTGCTTCAGGGTTCTGGCTTACAAGGGCCAAATTCCGGGAGTCAGGAAAGCCAGCTGGTAATCAGTTTCGGGAGGAGGTTTAAACATGCAGATAACAGATGCTATAGCCGACATGCTGACCAGGATCAGGAATGCAAGCTCGGCAAAACACGAGTCGGTCGACATCCCGGCATCCAACATAAAGAAAGATATAGCGCGTATATTGCTGGATGAAGGCTATGTAAAGGATGTCGAATTCATAGATGACGACAAGCAGGGTATCATCCGTATATATCTTAAGTATACAGGCAACAAGCAGAGCGTCATTTCAGGAATAAAAAGGATAAGCAAGCCCGGACTCAGGGTCTATGCCGGGAAGGACGAACTTCCGAAAGTCCTCGGCGGGCTCGGTATAGCGGTCATTTCCACGTCCAGGGGCGTGATGACTGACAAGAAGGCAAGGGCCGAAGGCGTAGGCGGGGAAGTGCTTGCTTTCATATGGTAGTTTGATTTACAATGTATCTGCGAATCGACAGGGGAAATCCTTTGATACCGGGAAATTCTTTCAAAGCCGGTTCGCACTGAATATCTGAAAAGGGCTCTCCGGGATATCGGCCAAGAGGGCTCATAATCTCAAGAACAGGAGGTGCTTTGATGTCAAGGATAGGTAAAAAACCTATTGATATACCGGCGGGTGTTAATGTTGATATCAAGGGCAATGTCGTTACGGTCAAGGGTCCCAAGGGAACCCTGACCAGGGAAATGCACAGGGATATGATAATCAGGCAAGAGGGGAACCAGGTCATCGTATCAAGGCCTTCGGATGAAAAGATCCACAAGTCCCTCCATGGATTGACAAGGACACTTATCAACAATATGGTGGAAGGTGTCACCAAGGGTTTTGAGAAGGCGCTTGAAATCAATGGTGTCGGTTACAGGGCTCAGAAGCAGGGAAAGAAGCTGGTACTCAACATTGGCTATTCGCATCCGGTGGAAATGGAAGAGCCTGAAGGAATAACCGTCGAGGTACCCGCCCCGAACAAGATAATCGTGAAGGGCTGCGATAAACAGGCAGTTGGCGAGTTTGCCGCGAAGATAAGGGCACAGAGAGTGCCTGAGGTCTACCTCGGCAAGGGTATCAAGTACGAAAACGAAGTGATCAGGCGCAAAGCAGGCAAAACCGGGGCTAAGGCCTGAGTAGGAGGGAGTTAGGAAGAGATGATAATCAAGGTTGCGAAAAATGAAATCAGGCAAAGAAAACATGAGAGAGTACGCAAAAAGATCTTCGGTACTCCTGAGCGTCCAAGGCTCAATGTTTTCAGAAGCTTAAAGCATATATATGCGCAGATCATCGACGACACGACCGGTACAACGCTTGTGGCTGCATCCACCGTTGAGAAGGAGATCAAAGACAAGATGCCTTACGGCGGCAACAAGCAGGCTGCCAGGGAGGTCGGCAGGCTGATCGCCCAAAAGGCACTGGAGAAAGGCATAAAGAAGGTCGTATTCGACAGAGGCGGTTATCTGTACCACGGAAGAGTCAAAGAACTTGCGGAAGGCGCAAGAGAAGGCGGACTCGAATTTTAAGGCGGGCTGCACCGACAGTAACCAGGTTTGGATTAGGAGGGATGGAAATTGCAGCGTATCGATGCTGGAACATTGGATCTTAAGGAAAAGGTCGTTAAGATAGGTCGCGTTGCCAAGGTCGTAAAGGGCGGCAGAAACTTCCGTTTCAGTGCTCTTGTAGTAGTCGGGGACGAAAACGGCTATGTCGGGGCAGGAATGGGGAAAGCGGCTGAAATACCCGATGCCATCAGGAAAGGGATAGATGATGCGAAGAAGAACCTGATAAAGGTTCCGATAGTAAATACTACGATACCCCATGAAGTCATCGGGCATTACGGAGCAGGAAAGGTATTGCTCAAACCGGCAGGCCCCGGTACCGGCGTCATTGCCGGAGGCGCCGTCAGGGCAGTCCTCGAACTGGCAGGAGTCAGGGATATCAGGACCAAGTCATTGGGATCCAACAATCCGATCAACATGGTCAACGCAACCATGGAGGCGCTCAGGCAACTGAAAACAGTTGAGGAAGTTGCTGCACTGCGCGGCAAGAAGCCTGAAGAAATACTGGGTTAGGAGGACACTACAGTGGCAAAGCTGAAGATTACATTGATAAAGAGCACGAGCAAGTGTAATAAGAACCAGAAAGCTACTGTTGAAGCGCTTGGTTTGAAAAAGATAAGAAGTTTTGTGGAACATGAGGACACCCCTCAGATCAGAGGGATGATCAAAAGGGTATCACACCTGGTATCCGTTGAAGAAATATGAGGGAGGTGCGGAAAGTGAAACTACACGAATTGCGACCGGCAGAAGGTGCGAAAAGGCTCCCTGTCAGGAAGGGAAGGGGCCATGCGTCGGGCAGCGGAAAGACGGCTGGGCGCGGCCATAAAGGACAGAATGCACGTTCCGGCGGCGGAGTCAGACCAGGGTTTGAAGGCGGTCAGATGCCTCTCTATAGAAGGATACCGAAGAGAGGATTCAATAATAAGAGGTTTGCCAAGGTCTACGCCGAGATAAACGTATCGGCGCTGAACGTATTTGAAGACGGTACTGTGGTAAATGCGGAACTCCTGAAGGAAAAGGGCCTGATAAAGGAGATATATGACGGTGTGGCGGTGCTCGGGAACGGAGAACTCACGAAGAAACTCACCGTGCAGGCTGCCAGGTTCACAAAGACAGCTTCCCAGAAGATAGAAGCTGCAGGAGGGAAGAAAGAGGTGGTATAAAATGGGCGAAATGTTCCAGATCATACGCAATGCATGGAAAATCCCGGAACTTCGCAGGAAAATACTGTTTACCATAGCAATGCTGATCGTGTTCAGGTTCGGGACATATATACCGAACCCCGGGCTTGACGCAGATGCATTCTCGAGACTTGTCGAAATGTTCGGTTCACTCGGAAGTGTCGTGGACATAGTATCGGGCGGCGCTTTCAAAGTGGCATCGATATTTGCTATGGGAATATCACCGTATATCAATGCTTCGATCATCGTACAGCTTCTGACGGTTGCGATACCTGCCCTCGAAAAGCTCCAGAAGGAAGGCCAGGAAGGTCAGAAGATCCTGCAGCAGTATGTCAGGTACGGTGCCGTCATACTCGGCCTTGTACAGGCAGTCGCCCTTTATTTCACAGTACGTCCGCACGGCGGCATCATCGACGGAGGAAGCGTCTGGAGTTTCCTGCTGGTCATATTCTCGTTTGCAGCGGGCACAGCGTTCCTGATGTGGCTCGGCGAACAGATCACGGAGCACGGGATCGGCAACGGCATATCGCTGTTGATATTCGGCGGTATCATATCCAGGGGTCCCTCGCTTGTTCGAACCATAAGAATATATTATGAGATGGAAGTATTCGGCAGCAAGGGCTTTATGGGAATACTCGCCATAGCAGGCATAGCGATACTGTTCCTGGCTGTTATCGTGGCAGTCATTTGGGTACAGCAGGCTGAAAGAAGGATTCCTATCCAGTATGCGAAGCG
>DGEQ01000077.1:13638-14870 GCA_002386045.1 Hungateiclostridiaceae bacterium UBA3922
GGACAACTGGTTCGTGAAGCTGTTCAAGGATCCCCAGCAGAGTTGGGTATATATCGTGGTATACGCGCTGCTGATCATATTCTTCACGTTCTTCTATTCGGTTATCCAGTTCAACCCTGTTGAGATCGCGAACAACCTGAAGAAGAACGGCGGCTTCATACCGGGGTACAGGCCGGGCAAAGCGACTGCGGACTATATTTCGAAAGTGCTGAACAGGATCACGTGGTTTGGCGGTATATTCCTCGCGCTGGTGACTGTGGCCCCGATCATACTCGGGAATGTCACGAAAACCCAGGGGATCTGGTTCGGCGGAACAGCAATACTGATACTTGTAGGTGTTGCGATAGAAACAGTCCAGGCAATCGAAGCCCAGATGCTGATGAGGCACTATAAAGGTTTCCTGGAGTAAAGCGGAGAGTAATTTGACATGAGACTTGTGATGTTGGGTGCACCGGGTGCAGGAAAAGGTACGCAGGCGGTGGTACTGTCGAAGAAACTGCAGATACCGCATATTTCCACCGGTGACATCTTCAGAAGCAATATAAAGAATGAGACCCCGCTGGGGAAGCTGGCGAAGCAATACATCGACAGCGGGGCCCTTGTTCCTGATGAAGTCACGGTCGGTATCGTCAGGGACAGGCTGGCTGAGCCGGACTGCGCCGGAGGTTTCATACTGGACGGCTTCCCGCGGACGATCCCTCAGGCAGAGAGCCTTGACAGGATACTGGAGGAGCTTGGGACGAAGCTGGACATGGTCATCGACATATATTGCAGTGACGATGTGATAATCAGGAGACTCTCAGGAAGAAGGGTATGTCCCGAGTGCACCGCGGTATACCACGTGAGGACCAGCGAAATGGCCCGCCAGGGCATATGCGAAAACTGCGGCGCAAAACTGATCCAGAGGGAAGACGACAGGGAAGAGACAGTCAGGAACAGGCTGAAGACCTATCATGACCAGACAGAACCCCTGATCGGATATTACAGGGAGAAGGGGATCCTGGTCAGGGTCCAGGGAGAGGGCAGTGCCGCGGATACGACGGCAGAGATTTACCAGGTGCTGGGGTTGACGGAATGATAACGATAAAGTCGAAATCCGAACTTGAAAAGATGGCAAGGGCAGGCGAGATAGTCGCCACTGCGCTCAAGCTCATCGAGGAGGCGGTCAGACCCGGCGTCACGACGCTTGAACTGGACAGGATAGCTGAGGACTATATAAGAAAGCAAAAAGC
>DGEQ01000077.1:15147-27831 GCA_002386045.1 Hungateiclostridiaceae bacterium UBA3922
GAGGTCATACACGGGATCCCGGGTTTAAGGGAGTTAAAAGATGGAGATATTATAAGTGTCGATATGGGGGCAAGCTTTGACGGCTATTGCGCCGACGCTGCGAGGACTTTCGCCGTCGGGGACATATCGGACGAAGCCCGAAGGCTTATAGAAGTGACGGAACGATGCTTTTATGAAGGGCTGAAATTCGCTGTCAGGGGCAACCGGATCGTGGATATCTCCAGGGCCATCCAAAGACATGCAGAGAGCAACGGATTCTCGGTAGTGCGCGATTACGTGGGACACGGCATAGGCAGGGACATGTGGGAAGCGCCACAGATCCCCAACTACGTCACCCGGGAAAGGGGACCCAGACTTGAACCGGGAATGACACTGGCGATAGAGCCGATGATAAACCAGGGAGTCAGTAATGTGAGAATCCTCAGTGATAAATGGACCGTGGTAACGGCTGACGGAAAACTGTCCGCGCATTATGAGAACACGATAGCCGTTACCGGCGGCGAGCCAGTTATCATGACAAAACTCAGAGGTGAGGATCTTTGAACGCTGCTGTAGGTCAGATAGTTATTTCCCGCGCCGGCAGGGATGCCGGGAGAACGTTTGTTGTAGTCAGGGTTATCGATGACCTGTATGTTGAGATCTGCGACGGCGATCTGCGGAAAGTGGAGAAACCGAAGAAAAAGAAAATAAAGCATCTCAACATAACGGGTAAAATAGCGGAGGGACTTGCAGAGAAGCTGAAGAACGGGGACAGGATCACGAATGCTGAGATACGCAAAGCTTTGGTTGATTTTGTCGGTTAAAGGAGGGTTTGAGTTTTGTCAAAGGAAGACGTAATCGAAGTTGAGGGAAGGATCGTTGAAGCATTGCCGAATGCGATGTTCCAGGTGGAACTGGACAATGGCCACAGGGTACTTGCCCACATTTCAGGCAAGCTCAGGATGAATTTCATAAGGATCCTGCCGGGAGACCGTGTGACGCTGGAATTGTCGCCGTACGATCTCACCCGCGGGAGGATCACCTGGAGAGCCAAGTAATATCGAAAGCGGCATGGCTATAAGAATTACACTATATTACCGGATGGGGAGTGCAGAAAATGAAAGTAAAACCTTCAGTAAAACCAATGTGTGAAAAATGCAAGGTAATCAGGAGAAAAGGCAAGGTAATGGTTATTTGTGTGAATCCGAAGCACAAACAGAAGCAGGGTTGATGCTCCGGACGCACCGGACACGTTCGGGGCATACGGATACCTGATAATTGGAATTTACGCATGCAAGCTTGTTTATTCGGGCGGTGTGTGATATAATCTTAGCTTGGCTTGCGGGTCCATTATCGAATATCCGGCCCGAAGGAAGTCAGAATTGACCATCCCGGATGCGGCTGCCTGTGCGTTTTTTGCGCACATGATCCGGGTGTTGATCATATATACCGGGTCAATATATTAAGGTATGTTACTAGTGTAGACATATGTGCCATAATGTATGTGACCCCGGAGGAAGTTTTATTCAGTTGGATGTTACTCGGTAAGATTATTTGGAGGTGTTTGACGAGATGGCACGTATTGCCGGAGTAGACCTGCCCAGGGAAAAACGGGTAGAGATCGGGCTGACCTACATTTATGGTTTGGGCAGAAGCAAAGCAAAAGAGATCCTGAAAAAGACCGCTATCAACCCTGATACGAGAGTGAGAGACCTGACCGACGACGAGATCAGCAGGCTCAGGGAAGTGATAGACAAGGAATACAAGGTGGAAGGTGACCTCAGGAGAGAGGTTGCCCTGAACATCAAGAGACTGATAGAGATAGGCTGCTACAGGGGCAGAAGGCACAGGGCCGGTCTGCCGGTCAGGGGCCAGAGGACCAAGACCAACGCAAGGACGAGGAAAGGCCCCAAGAGGACTGTCGGTGTGCAGCGCAAGAAATAGTGAGTACAGGAGGTTGATCATCGCATGGCAGCTAAAGCTACCGGGAGGAGAACTACAAGGAAAAGAAGAGAGCGCAAGAATATTGAGCGCGGCGCGGCACATATCCGTTCCACGTTCAATAATACCATAGTCACCATCACTGACACAGCAGGAAATGCCATCTCATGGGCAAGTGCTGGCGGATTGGGCTTCAGGGGTTCAAGGAAAAGCACTCCGTTCGCTGCACAGATGGCTGCGGAAGCTGCGGCAAAGGCTGCAATGGAACATGGCCTTAAGACCGTCGAGGTATACGTAAAGGGACCGGGCTCCGGAAGAGAAGCGGCAATAAGGGCGCTTCAGGCAGCCGGGCTCGATGTCAGCCTGATCAAGGACGAGACGCCTATTCCGCACAACGGATGCAGGCCGCCCAAGAGAAGAAGAGTGTGATTTGGAGGTGTAAAGACAGATGGCAAGGTACACGGAATCAGTTTGCAGACTTTGCCGCAGGGAAGGCGAGAAACTTTTCCTGAAAGGCGAAAGATGCTATACGAATAAATGCTCTGTTGGAAGAAGGGCGTATGCTCCGGGACAGCACGGACAGCAGAGGAAGAAGATGTCCGAGTATGGTATGCAGCTGCGTGAGAAGCAGAAAGCAAAAAGGTTTTACGGAATACTTGAAAGACAGTTCAGGAAATACTTCGATATGGCTGTCAAGAGGAAAGGTGTCACCGGCGAGAACCTTCTGCAGATACTCGAAAGCAGGCTGGACAACATCGTTTACAGGCTCGGGCTTGCAACTTCCAGGCCTGAGGCCAGGCAGCTTGTAAGGCATGGACATTTCACACTGAACGGTAAAAAGGTAAACATACCTTCAATACTCGTGTCTCCTGGTGATGTCATTGCAGTACGCGATAAGTTCAGGAATTCGGATAAGCTGAAATCCATCCTCGACATCGCCGGAGGAAAGGTAGTGCCGGAATGGCTCGAGTTCGACAGTGAGAATCTCACCGGCAAAGTAGTCAGGCTGCCGGCAAGGGAAGATATCGATCTTCCGATCAGGGAGCATCTCATCGTCGAGTTGTACTCCAAGTAATCTGCTTGTGATGATGGTATCCATACCCGTTTATATAAACAGTTCGATCGGCCGAAGGAGCATCGGCACCCCGGTGCTCCGGAAAGCCATAAAAGCAACTGAACATTCCAGCATCACATGCAACAGGGTATCATGGTAAGAGTACCGGATCGACAACAAGGATTACGAATCAGTTGCCCTCATAAAATTCAAATTGCAAGCCAAAGGAGGGTTTTTGTTGATAGAAATAGAAAAGCCGAGAATCGAATGTGTTGAGTCCGCCGAGGACAATACCTACGGGAAGTTCGTAGTCGAGCCTCTTGAAAGGGGTTACGGCATAACGCTGGGCAATTCTCTCAGGCGCATACTGCTGTCGTCGCTGCCGGGAGTTGCCGTGACATCCATAAAGATAGACGGGGTGCTCCACGAGTTTTCGACGGTGCCCGGCGTCATCGAGGATGTAACCGAGATAATCCTCAATATCAAGAATCTTTCGATGAAGCTCCACAGTGACGGGCCGAAGATAATATATATCGATGCCGAGGGCGAAGGCCCTATCACGGCAGGAGATATAAAGGCTGACTCCGATGTGGAGATCCTGAACCCGGATCTTCATATATGCACGCTGAACGGGGACAGCAGGTTCTACATGGAAATGGTGATCAACAAGGGCAGGGGCTATGTTCAGGCAGAAAAGAACAAGCAGCCGGGACAGCCTATCGGCATAATTCCTGTTGATTCCATATATACGCCTGTGAGAAGGGTTAATTACACGGTGGAGAACACTCGTGTAGGCCAGGTCACGGATTACGACAAGCTCACCCTGGAAGTCTGGACCAACGGGAGCCTCAAGCCTGACGAGGCGATAAGCCTTGGTGCCAAGATCATGAGCGAGCACCTGAACCTGTTCATCGACCTCTCGGACCAGGCAAAGCATACGGAGATCATGGTCGAGAAGGAAGAGACGAAGAAAGAGAAAGTGCTTGAGATGACCATAGAAGAACTCGATCTGTCCGTCAGGTCGTACAACTGCCTCAAGAGGGCAGGCATCAATACCGTTGAGGATCTGATCAGCAGGACGGAAGAAGACATGATGAAAGTGAGAAATCTGGGAAGAAAGTCGCTCGAAGAAGTGCTCCAGAAGCTTAACGCTTTAGGTTTGTCGCTTGCTCCGAGTGAAGAATGAAATTGGAGTACAGGGAGGTAAGAGAGTAATGCCTACACTTAGAAAGCTTGGACGTACCACCGATCAGAGGAAGGCAATGCTTAGAAGTCTCGTTACCGCATTGCTTCATAACGGCAGGATAGAGACCACCGAAGCCAGGGCGAAGGAAGTACAGGCGATCGCTGAGAAGCTGATTGCCATGGCCATAAAAGAAGACGGCAATTTCACATCAAGGCAGGTAAAGGTAAGTGCTGCAAAGACCGACAGCAAGGGCAGAAAGATCACCAAGACCGTGACCTCGAAAAACGGCAGGAAATACGAGGTCGTTGACAGGGAGATCAAGACCGACATGGTCACCGTCGACAATCCTTCAAGGCTGAGTGCCAGAAGGAAGGCAATGAAGTGGTTATACAGGATCAAGGACGAGAACGGCAAGTACATCAACGTGGTCAACAAGCTGTTTGACGATATCGCCCCGAGGTACAAGGGTGTGAACGGCGGTTACACCAGGATCTACAAACTCGGACCCAGGAGGGGCGACGGGGCGGAAGTCGTGATCCTTGAACTGACAAAGCAGCAGTAAGTCCAGTCAAGGTCGACCGCAGGTTTATGCCAGCGTGACAGGGATTTGCCGAACTAAGGCCGATCCCTGATTTTGTTTCGACTGGACAAACTGCTTTTTTAAGATCCGTTCAGGCCGGGTTGTCTGCCCGGACAGGGATGATTTCCAAATCGCGGTGGAAAGAGGGTCAGGCATTGCCAGTGGTGAAGAATAACGACAGGAACATAATCGAAGTCAGGAACGCGAGCTTTGCCTACAGGTCCGGAAGCGACGACGGGCAGGAAGTGCTTGCGCTCGATGATATCAGCCTGTCTGTCAGGCAGGGGGAATTCCTTGCCGTGCTCGGCAGGAACGGCTCAGGCAAATCGACGCTGGCCAAGCTTATGAATGCCCTTATCCTGCCGGTTTCGGGGACTGTCATAGTCGACGGCATAGACACGACTGATGAAGAGATGCTCTGGGACATCAGGAGCACCACCGGCATGGTGTTTCAAAACCCGGACAACCAGATCGTCGGTACAGTGGTCGAGGAAGATGTGGCTTTCGGCCCGGAGAACCTGGGAGTGCCGCCGAAGGAGATAAGGGCCAGGGTGGACGAAGCCCTCGAGATGATCGGCATGTCGGAATTCAAAAAACACGCGCCGCATCAATTGTCGGGCGGACAGAAGCAGAGGGTCGCCATAGCCGGCATACTTGCCATGAGACCCAAATGCATCGTCCTGGACGAAGCGACGGCAATGCTCGATCCTGTCGGCCGGAGAGAAGTGATGCGCATATTGCGCAGGCTGAATTCCGAGGAAGGCATCACCATCGTCCACATAACCCATCACATGGATGAGGCAGGAATGGCGGATAGGGTGCTCGTCATAGATAATGGCAGATGCGTCATGATCGGGACCCCGAAAGTGGTGTTCAGCGATGTTGAAAAGATCAAAAGCCTGGGGCTTGACGTACCCCAGGTCACTGAACTGATGTACGAGTTGAACAAGCTTGGTTTCGACTTCCCGACAGACATCCTGTCAGTCGACGAGGCCGTGGCGCAGCTTAAGGCGTACCTGCGGGACGAGTGATATGCCCCGGGGATGATGATTTGCCTGGTGGACAGGTGATCTGCGGTCAGTCCCAACAGATCACGTATTCCAGGGACGCGTCCCGATCACGCGGGTATGTCCGGTTCATCCTCCAGGTAGTCTTACCGATTTATACACCCTGATGCCGCCGCTTTTAACCACGTCCTCTGCATTGGAGAAACGCTCCTGCATGATTTTTTTCAGTGAAGATCCGCCTTTATTGTGATATGCGACCATCCACAGGGCACCATTTGGATTCAGATGTTCGTAAGCCTGTTCTACGAGTTCCGCCAGTACCTTTTTGCCGGCGGCGAAGGGCGGGTTTGTCACGATGTCGTCGAAGCATATCCCGCTGAGAGAAGAGAAAAGGTCGCTCTTGACCACTTTCACATCGAGCCTGTTGTTCGACGCGTTGAGCATGGAATACTCGACTGCCCTTTCGTTTATGTCCGAAAGGCAGACCAGTTGTTCACCGTACAATGCCTTTATGAATAAACCGACGGCCCCGTAGCCGCATCCCAGGTCCAGGACCGAACGCCCCGACGGCCTGAAAGCTTTGATCAGCAGTTCGGACGCCCTGTCGACCCTGTTTTCGAATGCAAAAACACCGCTGACGGAAATGAGGGACAGTTCTGCGTTTTTTATTCTATACCTGAACTGGCGCTCTTTCAGTCCGGATGTGGGTTTTTCCGTGTAGTAATGTTCATTTCCACCCATTGCGATATCCTTTCCCTGCTCCACATATCTTTCCACCATATCATAACATTATGTGATGATGAATTGAAGGACTGAAAAAACTTGCAGTTATTTTTGTTACTATTATAATATTAAGCATCAGGTATAATAAGCATTGAAATCCAGTTGGATCATAGGGATCGGAACCGGAGACCAGATATGTCGATCATAGCGGAGAATCTTTCATATACGTATATGCCTGGGACACCGTTCGAGAGGGTGGCCCTCAGAAACATAAACCTGGAGATAGAGGACGGCGAGTTTGTAGGTATCATAGGGCACACAGGCTCGGGAAAATCGACGCTGATCCAGCATTTCAACGGGCTGCTCAGGCCGACGGAAGGGCGTGTGCTCATCAATGGCATGGATACGGCCGGCAAGGACCTGAAGGAATTGAGAAGGCTTGTCGGCATCGTGTTCCAGTACCCGGAGCACCAGCTTTTCGAGGAGACCGTATACAAGGACATAGCTTTCGGCCTGCGCAGACAGGAACTTACGGAGGAGCAGACCAGGGAAGAAGTACTGAAGGCAGTGAAAACCGTCGGACTGAACGAGGATATCCTTGAGAAGTCTCCTTTTGAGCTTTCGGGCGGACAGAAGAGAAGGGTCGCGATAGCCGGTGTGCTCGTCATGAAGCCGTCCATACTGATACTCGACGAACCGACGGCCGGACTTGACCCAAGGGGCAGGGACGAGATTTTCGGATTCATCACCGAAATCCATAGAACGATGGGCATCACTGTCATCCTTGTGTCCCACAGCATGGAGGACATTGCAAGGCTGGTGGACAGGGTGATCGTGATGAATGATGGCACCATCGAGATGGACGGCAGGACCGGGGATGTGTTTTCCGACATCGAAAAGCTCGAGAGCATCGGGCTTTCAGCCCCGCAGGTGGCTTACCTCATGAAGAAGCTGAAGGCCGTGTTCCCGGATATAAACGACAGGGTCTATACAGTGTCTGCCGCCAGGGATGAACTGCTGAAGCACCTGAAGAGGAAGGGGGCCTGAGCCGTGATAAATAGCAACATTACCATAGGCCAGTATATCCCCGGTGAATCCATCATCCACAAGGCAGATCCAAGGACAAAGATCATTTTGTCGATCGTGTTCATGGTCGTCATATTCCTTGTCAATTCTTTCTGGACATTTACGGCCATGGCCCTGTTCGTGCTGCTTACGGTCATTGTTTCCGGCGTTCCGATGAAGTATACGCTAAGAGGCCTCAAGCCGATAATGTTTATCATCATATTCACAGCGGTGATAAACATATTCACCACAGGCGGGACACCCATATCGGAGAAAGTTCCCTTCAGGTATATCACCTGGGAGGGCCTGATACTGGCGCTCAAGCTGGCCGCAAGGCTTGCGCTTGTCATAATCAGCGGATCGCTGCTGACGTTCACAACGACACCGATACTTCTTACCGACGGCATCGAAAAGCTCCTGTCGCCGTTCAGAAGGATCGGCGTACCGGCCCATGAACTTGCCATGATGATGTCCATTGCACTGAGATTCATCCCGACGCTGCTTGAGGAAACCGACAAGATAATGAAGGCGCAGGCGGCAAGGGGCGCGGATTTCGATACGGGCAACCTTGTACAGCGTGCAAAGAGCTTTGTGCCGGTGCTGGTGCCGCTGTTCGTAAGTGCGTTCAGGAGAGCCGACGAACTAGCGACCGCGATGGAGGCCAGGTGCTACAGGGGCGGGAAAGGGAGGACACGGCTGCGCGACCTGGAATTCACCAGTGTCGACACCAAAATAGCTATCGTGACGGTCACATTCTTTACCGTGCTCTTGCTGCTCGAATACCTGTAAGCGATCCGCAGGCGGGCATAAGCCCTGACAAATACAGTAAACGGAGGTTCCCCATGCAGAGATTGAAGGATAAAGCCGTGAGTTTCCTGAGAAAATACGGAATGGACGCGGAAAGCGTGGACCTGGAGGCGAACTGCCGCACATTCATCGGGGAGATGGAAAACGGCCTTAAGGGAAGCGGGTCCCTGCTCATGATCCCCACGTATATCGGTATGGACGGCGAAATACCGTTGGATGAGCCCGTCATTGCCATCGACGCGGGCGGGACCAATTTCAGGGTCGCTGTCATCCATTTCGACAAGGACAGGAAACCCGTGATCGAGGATTTCAATAACTACCCGATGCCGGGGTCCAGGGGTGAGATCTCAAAAGAGGAATTCTTCAGCACCATGGCCGACTACATCCGGCCTGTGCTCGGCCGCTGCAGCAAGATCAGCTTTTGCTTCTCGTATCCGGCTGAAATAATGCCGGACAGGGACGGCAGGATAATCAAGTTCAGCAAGGAAATAAAGGCCAGGGATGTAAAGGGTGAACTGCTGGGCAAGAACTTGCTGGATATGTTCAAAAAGCGCGGGCTTCCCTCGGACAAAAGCATCATAGTCCTCAATGATACTGTGGCCACCCTGCTGGCTGGGAGGGCCGCTTCGCCCGGCAGGATCTTCGATGGATATATAGGATTCATCCTCGGCACGGGTACCAACATATGCTATGCCGAAAAGTGCGGCAATATCGTGAAGGTGCCCGAACTAGCTGCAAAAGAAGGCTCGGTCCTAATCAACATGGAGTCCGGCGGATATGACAAGGTGCCGAGGGGCCGGATCGACGAGGAGTTCGACAGCACCACGCTGAATCCCGGCGACTTCATATTTGAAAAGACCATATCCGGGGCATACCAGGGCGGACTCACACTGGCCGTCGTGAAAAAGGCGGCGCAAGACGGACTGTTCTCGGCCGGGTTCACCGAGGAGATCAGGAAAGTGAGCGAACTGGCGGCTAAAGAAATCGATGATTTCCTCTATTATCCGAACGGCGAAAATGTCCTGGCGAGGTGCTGTTCGAAGGGCAGCAGCGAAGACGGCGTCCTGCTGTACTACATCATCGACGACCTGTTCGAGAGGATCGCCAGGTTCGTGACCTTCAGCCTTACCGCTGTGATGGAGAAAACGGGCAACGGCAGGAACCCGCTGAAGCCAGTATGTATTACCGCCGACGGTTCGACATTCTACAAGTCCAAACTTTTCAGGAGCAAGCTGGACCATTACATCAAGGCCTACACGAATGATGTGAAAGGAATATACTGCGAATTCATGAAGGTGGATAACGGGACGCTGGTCGGGACGGCGATCGCCGGACTTCTGAACTGACGATCCCAGCGCCGTGCAGTCAGGCATCCGCGAGTTTTGTGCAGTGGCCGCCAGCGGCATGGCCTGTCCCGTTTTCAGACACTTTTCCGGAAACTGACTGGCTGACTGGGCGCGAACTGCGGGCGCCGGTTATGTAAACTTCGGGTACCAGGTATGAAAAGGAACATCAAGCTCGTAATTGAATTTGACGGCACTGCATATCACGGCTGGCAGAGCCAGGAAAATGCGGTCACGGTCCAGGATACCCTGACTGCCGCTGTCCGCAGGCTTACCGGCGAGAACTGCAGTATCACAGGCTCGAGCAGGACCGATACGGGCGTCCATGCTCTTGGCTTTGTCTGCAATTTTTTCACCGGGTCTCCCATTCCGGCGGACAAGTTCTCATTTGCACTGAACACGATGCTGCCGGACGATATCAGGGTCGTGAGTTCCGAAGAGGTGCCCGGCGACTTTCACTCCCGGTTCAGCGCGAAAGGGAAGAGATACCTTTATTATATATACAATTCGACTTTCGCATCTGCCCTGCTGCGCCACAGGGCGTATCACGTCTATTACCCGCTGGATGTGGATGAAATGGACAGGGCAGCGAAGCATTTCATCGGTACCCACGATTTCCTGGCATTCAGCGCATCCGGGTACAGTGCGAAGACGACTGTAAGGACCATAACGGAAGCGAAAGTCTCCAAAGTATCCCAGGCGCGGCATTTCGTCCACCCGAAAGGCGGACAGCTGATAGAATTTTCAGTCACCGGGAACGGGTTTCTCTACAACATGGTCAGGATAATGGCCGGCACCCTTGTGGAAGTGGGCTTTGGAAAGATCAGGGCCGACGACATCCCCGGCATACTTGCGGGCCTCGACCGCAGGCAGGCCGGAAGGACGGCACCACCCCATGGGCTTTACCTGGCGGAAGTATTCTATTGAGCCGGGGCTTTGTATAAAGGCATATTTATTTTCATCCAGGACAAAGATGCAGGGCATACGGCCTGTTTCAGCCGGGTTGGATCGTACACGGGAGCCGGGATGAAAGACGCCGGACAGGCAGAAAAAAATGAAATGGCGGACGATTATAAGGGAGATATGGGCATATTCAGGCTACAAACAAGAGATAATGAAAGATAAATTAAAATTATCGGAATTTTTACTTGACATGCAAGGCGAACCTGTATTATCATAGTAAAGTGCCTGAAAGACCGGCATACATTAAGCTGTGTCAAAGGCCGGCTTTAATATATATACGAAGTAATCAGGGAGGATAGGTGACAGATGAAGACTTACATGGCAAAGGCTGAAGAAGTCAAGAGAAAATGGTACGTAGTCGATGCCGCCGGCAAGCCGCTTGGAAGACTTGCAAGCGTAGTTGCAAGCATACTGAGGGGAAAACACAAGCCGATATATACGCCTCACGTTGATACGGGAGACCATGTTATCGTGATCAATGCCGAGAAGGTCGTCCTGACCGGCAAGAAACTCGATCAGAAGGTCTACAGGCGCCATTCGGGCTGGCCGGGCGGACTGAAGGAAACCAAGTACAAGCATCTGATGGAGAAGTCGCCTGAGAAGGCAGTCGAGCTTGCAGTTAAGCGTATGCTCCCTCACAACAGCCTCGGGCGTGCAATGTTCAGGAAGCTCAAGGTCTACAGGGGACCGGAGCACCAGCATCAGGCCCAGAAGCCTGAAGTACTCGAAATCGATGTTTGATGTGGAGGGAGGATTAGGCGATGGTAGCTAAAATACAGTATTACGGAACAGGAAGAAGGAAGAAATCCGTTGCCAGGGTAAGACTGTTGCCCGGCGAAGGTAAAATAATCATCAACGACAGGGACATAGATGATTATTTCGGGCTTGAGACATTGAAAGTTATCGTGAGGCAGCCGCTGGTACTCACCGAGACAATGGGCAAGTTCGACGTAATGTGCAATGTCGTCGGAGGCGGCCTGTCAGGCCAGGCGGGCGCCATAAGGCACGGCATCGCAAGGGCACTCGTGAAGGCAGACGAGGAACTCAGGCCTGTCCTGAAGAAGGCTGGTTTCCTTACAAGAGACCCGAGGATGAAGGAAAGGAAGAAATATGGTCTCAAGAAAGCGAGAAGGGCGCCCCAGTTCAGCAAGAGGTAATAAATGTCCCTTTGCAGACGAGTTGTCAAAACTGGCAAAGTTTGTTCGCAAGTTCATAAAGCCGTCATTGGTCCATACACCTTTGGCGGTTTTTTATGTGTAAAAATGTGGATCAGGACTGCCATAAACGAATGGCAGGCGAAGAAGTAACGGGTAAAGCAATGTCTTTAAACACAAAACATATCAAAAGGAGTACTGACATGGATATAAGGAAAATGGCAATTGTTTTGCTTGGTTTATTATTTCTTTTGTCGGGCTGTTTACCATCAAATGCCCCCGGAGGTATCGAGGGACCTGCAGACGGGCAGGAGTTGTGCAGCGATAGCAAAGACGGACGTTATTATTCAGGACCGGTCCGGGCTTACAGCCGGTCTTTTTTTATTATATAATGGTAAATGTACGGCCCGGCCCCACAGACAGGCTCACTCCGGTGGTCGATCGTTCGTGGAAAGAAATGCCGAAGGAGTTTGAGCAGTGAACGTACTAAACAAGCAGCAGAAGGAGTGTTTGTATGATTTCCAGGAAAGTTGCCGCAGTCATGCTCGTCCTTGCGGTCCTGCTGTCAGGCTGCGTCGAAAAAGACGCTGAAGGGACCCGGGGGATCGATGCGGCAGGCGTACATACTGAAGGAAACGGGAACATTGAGGATGACGCAGGTGGATCGCAGGCTGCCGGAGAAACCCAGGCAGACAGCCTCCTGCCGGAGGAAAACAAAGACGCGCCCGATTTGCCGTCGGGGGAATTTCACGGAAACGGCGGTACAGATGCGGCAGGCATTGATGCCGGTAACAGCGCCGTGGGAGCAGTTTCGGAGGAGGTACATGCAGGGGATGAGAACGGGACCGGCGTCATTGAACTTATCCCCATGAAGGAACTGCC
>DGEQ01000010.1 GCA_002386045.1 Hungateiclostridiaceae bacterium UBA3922
TGAGCACCCACGCCAGCTGGCCGTAGCCCACATCAACTGCACCGACCCTGGATGCCCCGTTTTTGAGCATGCAGTCAGTAAATCCGCCTGTCGACGCTCCTACGTCTATGGCCGTCTTCCCATCCAGCCTGATGCCGAACACCTGTATGGCTTTTTCCAGCTTCAGTCCGCCCCTGCTTACATAGGGCAGCTGGCTTTCCCTGACGACTACTCTTGCGTCAACAGGATACTGAACGCCTGCCTTGTCGGCCTTTTCTCCGTTCACGTACACAATACCGGCCATTATCATGCTCCTGGCCTTTTCGACGCTTTCGGACAGTCCATTCCTGACCAGCAGCATATCAAGTCTTTCTCTTTCCAAGAAAACCCTCCCGCTCCAGGCTCATCGCGGCCGTGATCCGGCCGCCTGTCTCAGCCGCGCTTTTCAAGTAACCTGTCAGTCTCCGCGGCGATCGTGACAGGATCCAGCCCGTATTTCCCAAAAAGTTCGTCAATCGATCCGTGGGGTATCGGCCTGTCAGGAAAACCAAAAAGCTTAGATCTCACCAGGATGCCTTTCGTATTGAGCATCTCCAGAACGCTGCTTCCGAAGCCGCCCCGGATGCAGTTGTCCTCAAGTGTCACCAGCGCACCGGTCTTCAAAACGCTGTCAGCGATCAATTGCTCATCGAGGGGCTTTACGAACCTGGCATTTATCACCTCGGCCCGTATGCCCCTTTCTGACAGTGATCCGGCAACCTTCAGCGCAGTTTCCGTCATCCTGCCGACCGCCACGATGGTCACATCTTCGCCTTCCAGTATCCTGACTCCTTTTCCGGGTTCCACGTCCGCCGCCTGCGCCAGCCTTTCCTTTCCGGTTCCCCGTGGATACCGTATCGCGATGGGCCCGTCATGCTTCAGCACCGCGTAATCCAGCATCTGTATGAACTCATGGTAATCTGCCGGCGCCGCTATCGTCATGTTGGGTATGTGGCTGAGGTATGACAGGTCGTACAGGCCCTGGTGGGTCTCTCCGTCTTCCCCCACCAGCCCGGCCCTGTCGATGGCAAATACCACGTGAAGATCCTGCAGTGCGGTATCGTGGATTATCTGGTCATATGAGCGCTGCAGGAAAGTGGAATATACGGCAACGACAGGCTTCAGTCCGCCTTTTGCGAGCCCGGCCGCAAAAGTCACCGCGTGCTGTTCGGCAATGCCGACGTCAAAAAACCTGTCCGGGTAGGCCTTTGAAAAGTTGTCCAGCCCGGTCCCGAGAGGCATGGCCGCAGTGATCGCCACGAGCTTCGGTTCCATGGCAGCCAGTTCCACCAGGCGCCTGCCAAAAACATCGGAGTACGTGGGGCCGTTATTTGCCCTGACCTCGCCTGTTTCGATCTCGAACGGCGAAATACTGTGGAATTCCTGGGGCTTGTTTTCCGCGGCGCCGTATCCCCTGCCCTTTTGTGTCTTGACATGTATCAACACGGGCCCTTTCATACCTTTTGCATTTGAGAACACTTTTATCAGTTCGGCTATATCATGCCCGTCGATCGGCCCCAGGTACCTGATCCCCAGTTCTTCGAAAATGATGCCGGGGGTCACTATGTATTTTATCGTACCCTTGGCCCTGTCCAGGACGCGAACGGCTTTTTTGCCTATTGCCGGCAGCCTGTTCAGGAAAGTGTTGAAGTCGTCCCTCGCCTTATAGTAAAGAGGCTGGGTCCTTATCTTGCTGAGATACTTCGAAAAACCGCCCACGTTCTTGCTTATGGACATCCCGTTGTCATTGAGGATAATGATCATGTTATTTGGAGAACGTCCGACATCATTCAGCGCTTCGAATGCCATGCCGCCTGTCATCGCTCCGTCGCCTATGACAGCTACCACATGATAATCCTCGTTCAGCAGATCCCTGGCCCTGGCATAGCCCAGCGCAGCTGACACGGAGGTGCTGCTGTGTCCCGTATCAAAGCAGTCATATTCGCTTTCGCTGCATTTCGGGAATCCGGATATTCCGTCCAGCCGGCGCAATGTTTCGAACTTGTCCCTGCGGCCTGTGATTATCTTGTGTACGTATGACTGATGCCCTACATCCCAGATTATCTTGTCCCGCGGAGTCGTGAATACCTTGTGCAGCGCAAGCGTAAGTTCGACCACGCCCAGATTTGACGCCAGATGACCTCCGGTCACAGATACCCTTTCGATCAGGAAACTCCTGATCTCTCCGGCGAGTTTTTCCAGCCCGGCAATATCCAGCCTGCGGATATCTTCCGGGGATCCTATTGTGTCAAGCAAATATGCTTCATTTCTTCCTTCTGCCATTGCCTGCATTCCCTTTGCGCCGTAAAAATCGTGTTCTGCTCTGCACGAAATGTATTAAAGTACCTACCTTGTATATTATATAATTGCTGTTATGCAAAGCAATTATTTTGCCGAATGCTTTCCCGCCCACAGTCAGCGCGGTGATCATGCCGGTAACGACCAGTTCGACCGCCGTTAATCTTCCGGCATTGCCGATAAGCCTGAAAATGAGATATGCGCCCGCGGCTCCGCTGATGATGCCGCAGATATCGCCGATCACGTCGTTGCAGACATTGGATACCTTGTCCGCATTACGGATCAGTCTTATAGCCTGCTTCGCTCCATACAGTTTCTTGGACGCCATTGCATGGAAAGGCGCCTCCTCTGCGGCGGTAACGGCCGTACCGATCGTATCGAATATGATGTTGACGAATATGATGACAAGGATGACCAGAAATGCCGTAAGGATGCCTGCTTCCTTCAGCACATCCGATGAAGCGGCGGTAAGTATGATCGATATAAAAAAAGATAAAACGGTAACTGTCAGGATCCAGATCCTGTTGCTGCCATTAAGGCCGGCGTTCCGCGGCGATCTGGGCCTGGCCTTCTTCTCCCCGGCGGGACGCCTGTGATTGTCTTCCAACAAAACTCCTCCGTGCTCTTATGTATGGTTGATAATTAAAGCTTTACGGGTGGCAATATGCTGAGTTAATTTTGCGGCTTAGGTCAGGCAGGATTTCCCCTGCAGATACCGGAATGTCGCCATCCCGGCGGTTTCCCTTTAAACCCGCAGCTGCCGTGTTGCCGGCGGCAGAGCCTGATCACCACTTAGTCCACACTGCAATCCTCAGCATATCTCTCCGGGAACAGTCTAGGGGTTTTCCCCGACAGTCTGTCCGCTTCCTAGCCTCTTTTGCAAGTAGGGTTTCAAACAGCAATAATGCACTCATACCGGCCAGTATTCATGCATCTGATCCGTTATCCACCATACCCACTCAAGGCAGGCTACGCTGTTCGCAGCACACGAAGTACCGCATAACAGGTTTAATCCCTGATCGTAGTCGAATGCGGTCTCATCCCTCCTATGCCGGCGGCACGAAGCCCACGGCCTTCGGAGTTCATGACCTTCATTTCTTCCACAAGTCAGGGTCTCCACGGTAAAGGGGTCAACGCCTGCATGCCATTGCAGATCGCCCCTGAACCTTAACTCCCAGCATCAGCCCACCGCTGGGCGCAGCAAGCCGACACAAGGAACTTCATCGATATGCCCTTCGACGGATTTTTAGGCCCGTCCTGAGAAGCGGCAGTACTGACTAGAATACTGCGCCACCCTGTCTGCAAACCTATTATAGCATATATCGCACGACCTATAAAGGACCGCCGGGTCGCGAATCAGGGTAGCCGGTCCGGAATTCGGGCGTTATGTCACGGTATCTTGTTTTTGCTCTTCCGCAACGACGCACTTTCACGGACCGTCCTGTATGCTGCCTGCTGTGAGAACCGATCTCTCAGTTGTCCCTTTCCTTTATGAAAAATGCCAGATCCCGGAGGAAGCCGGCTTTTTCACCGAAACATCCCAGCGCTTCCACGGCTGTCGATACGGATCCATCCAGCAGTTGCACCGCTTTTTCGAGCCCGTGCACGGATACATATGTGTTTTTCCCTGACACGGCATCCTTGCCCGACGTTTTGCCCATCCGGTCGAGGCTGCCCTCGACGTCCATGATATCGTCCTTTATCTGGAATGCAAGGCCGATATTTTCGGCATACTCCGCCAAGGCTTCATATCCCTGCTCCGACGCTCCGCCTATGCATGCTCCGGCAAGTACCGCAGCCCTGATAAGCGCGCCCGTCTTGCACCTGTGCATGTATTCAAGGGTCTCACCGGAAAGTTCGCGTCCTTCGTAACTGATGTCCAGCGTCTGTCCGCGTATCATGCCTTCGGCACCGGAGCCGGCGGCGATGACATCCATGGCCCTGACAAAGGACCGCAGATCCCCTTCCTTTTTCATTATATGGGAGATCATGACCTCGTATGCCCGGTTGAGAAGCGCGTCTCCGGCCAGTATCGCCATCGCTTCGCCGAATACCCTGTGGTTCGACGGCATCCCTCGCCTGTAATCGTCGTTATCCATGGCAGGCAGGTCATCGTGGATGAGGGAATACGTATGTATCATCTCAATGGCGCATGCGAAGGGAAGCACATCATTCCTGCTCCCACCAAGCATATCACACACCGCGAGCGCCAGTACCGGCCTGAGCCTTTTCCCGCCTGCCGCAAGGCTGTACTTCATCGCGTTGAATATTTCAGACCCGGGTTTGTCATCCGTTGCAACGCAGTCATCGAGCGCATTGTTTACGATATTGACATACTCGTCGTATTTTTCCCTGAATGTATTCGTTCCGTCCATCGTCACCTTCCGTCCCGGCTCTTTTACCGTCCCTGGTCCAGTTCGGGCAGTTCCTTCTCGACCACGCCGTTTTCTCCCTCGATAAGCATCGTTATGCTGCGCTCCGCCTCATCGAGCTTTTTGCTGCAATACTTCGTGAGCTCGACGCCCCTGCGGAAACAGCTTATCGATTCGTCCAGCGTCAGTTCGCCCTTCTCAAGCTTCTTCACGATCTCCTCGAGTTCAGCTATCGCCTGTTCAAAAGTAAGTTCGGTACTATCCATTTGCATCCTCCTCGATACTGTCGACGGTGCAGCCAAGTTTCCCGTCCGTCAGGCGTATTTCCAGCCTGTCCCCTACTTTGACGGCATGCACGGACTTGACCAGGTGGCCGTCCTCCAACGACTTTGTTATGCTGTAGCCTCTGGCCAGCGATTTCAGCGGGCTCAGCGAGTCGAGCGTCGCCGCCAGAAGCGACAGCCTGTTCCTGTAACTGGTGTTCAGCGCCGACAGTGCCTTCTGCATGTATTTTTTCTGTACATCGAGCAGCATCCTTTCCTGGTAGATCCTGTTCAGCGGCTGCCTGAAAGCGACGCTGCCCTCTATCTTTCTGAGCAGCAGCCTTTCCATTTCCGTCTTTTTCATGATCGCATTCCTGAGGCGAAGTTTCAGGCTGTCGAGCTTGTTCTCCACCACCGCCCTTTCGGGCATGACGATCTCCGCCGCTGCAGACGGCGTAGGAGCCCGCACATCGGCGACAAAGTCGGCGATGGTGTAGTCCGTTTCGTGTCCGACGGCTGAAATCACGGGTATCCGTGATTCATAGATGCTCCTTGCGACGATCTCTTCATTGAACGGCCAAAGATCCTCCAGCGAACCTCCGCCCCGCGCCACTATTATCACATCCACATTCCCGAGCTCGTTGAGCCTGCGCACGGCGGCCGCTATCTGGCCTGCAGCTTCTTCTCCCTGGACCTGGACCGGGTAGAGCTTGAGATCGACATTGTAAAACCTTCTGCTGAGCACATTGATGATATCCCTGATCACCGCTCCTGTCGAGGAGGTCACGACACCTATCGCCCTCGGCAGATACGGCAGTTTCTTCTTTTTTGACGCATCGAACAGTCCCTCTGCCTCGAGTTTCTTTTTCAGCTTCTCAAAAGCCACGTAAAGAGCTCCGATCCCGTCCGGCTGCATCTCTTCGGCATATAGCTGGTACTGGCCGTCACGCTCGAACACGGAGATATATCCCCTGATTATGACCTTCATGCCATCCTCCGGCATAAAGGCCAGCAATGAAGCGTTCGACCTGAACATCACGCATTTCAGCAGTGTCTTTTCGTCCTTGAGGGTAAAATAGAAATGCCCGGAATAATGGTTCTTGAAGTTGGATATCTCACCCCTGACCCATAGCCCGGAAAGTATGACATCTCTCGATATCAGGTCCCTGATATATCTGTTTACCTCGGAAACAGTCAGAATATTCGTCCCTGTCTTCATGTCAGCAACCATCTTTACTCCCGTCACCAGTTTTAACATCCGATAATTTGCTGAGTATGCCGTTGATGAATGAACCGGCGTCTTCGCTGCTGTATTTCTTCGCCAGTTCGACAGCTTCATTGACCGATACGCTGAACGGTATGTCATCCCTGAAACAGATCTCGTAAATACTGAGTTTCAGTATCGACAGGTCTATCTTGGATATCCTCGTGATCTTCCAGCCCCTGGAATACTTCTGTATTATGCCGGTGATATGGTCCGTGTTTCCGGACACTCCATAAATGATATCTTTTATATAGGCAGCATCGTTTTCCGAAACAGGGTTGTGTTCAAAGAATATCTTCAGTTGGGTATCGATGTCGTCCTTTTGTATCTCCATCTGGTACAAGAGCTTCATTGCCATCTCCCTGGCTGCTCTTCTTCCCATCATCCATCCTCCTTCTCGTTGCCGGATACTGCTCCTTCATCGATATGTGCCTGGTGGCAGGACTCTGTCAAGGAGGTTTTTTATATAGTTTTTATCTTCATGCATCTTTTTCCCGATATAATAACCCACTCCGGTCAGTATTGCAATAAAAAGCACCCTGAAAAACCCGATCAGCAATATGAGTATCGCAAGCAAAAGGCCTGCGGCCGCTCCTATCACAGCGCCACGGTGTTCTTTATAAAAAGCCAGGATCTTTTCTGTATCCACGGTATTATCCTCCTTATTCCACCCTGGGTTTGTATGTGATACCGGAGTAGATATTGTCAACTATGACCTTTACTGATTCGACCCGGACGCCTGCAGTATCCTCGACTGATTTTTTCACCCGCTGCTGGACGTCCTCGGTTATGGCGGGAATGCTCATTTCTGGCATCACTACCAGTCTGCTCTCTATTTCGACTCCGTTATCAGTTTTTCTGACCATGGTCTTGGAATCCCTGACACCGTTGGTCTTCCTGGATGCGTTTATAGCGATGTTCTCGATGGAATTGAGTGAGATCAGTATTTCCCCGATCTCAGTCTGCTTACCGACGGCCTTTTTGTCTTTGTTGCTCCTGACGCCGGACAGCAGGAACATTATGCTCAGGGCGAAGAACACAAGTGCCGTGGCGAACACTGCTATCCTCAGCCCCGTTGCGTTGTCTGTCGAAATCGCATCGATTACTTGCTCAGAGATAGCCACGTATGCGTCCGGCCTGATCGCCACGTACATGGCGAATGCCGAAAACACGGCAAGGCAGAATGCATATATCGCCAATAGTGTCCTGAAAAAGATCTTCATTTGTTGAACCACCTTTCTGCAGAAAAGGGTAAGGCGACACTCCCCTGCAGGAAGTATTCCCCTTTGTCTGAGGAATGTCACCTTAAATTATAAGTTATTTTCCAAAAAAAATAAACCCTGACGGGTTTTTTGACGGCTGCGTGTTCACCGGGGTTTCGGCTGTTCTTCCGGCAGTTCTTTCCGGTGATCGCGTTCTATATTTACGCCCTGTATGTGTATGTTTACTTCGACCACTCTCAGGCCTGTCATGTCTTCGACAGCGTTTTTCACTCTTTCCTGTATCGCCCATGCCACTTCAGGTATCCTGTAGCCGTACTCGACGATTATATACAGGTCGATAGCGGCTTCTTTCTCTCCGGCCTCCACCTTTACGCCCTTTGACAGGTTTTTTCTTCCCAGGGCTTCCGCTATGCCGCCGGCTATGCCTCCGCTCATGGATGTCACGCCCGGCACTTCCATGGCAGCGATACCAGCTATTATGGCCACCACTTCATCAGTGATCTTTATGGTCCCTATATCATTGCTCACGCTCTGAACATTCTCTTCCATAGCTTGCCTCCGAAAGTTCATTTATTGCTAAATTATAACATGTTTGAAGCCCGAAGTAAATCAACGGCGGACAACGGTACGCCAGGCAGCGGCATCAGAACATCGTGCTTATGTGGATATCCTCGACGTCGACATCGGCCTGGCGCATCACTATATCGGTGATCTGGGCCGCCTGCGAACTCGTGAGGCTCGGAGTCTTTACCACTATGTCCACGCTTCCGTTGTCGGCGAAGAGGATGAAGCTGTCCTCGAAGCCCATCTTGTTGATCAGTATTTCGATCCTCGATTCCTTCTCGGCAGTTTCCGCAAGGGCGATCATCCTGTTGTGGGCTTCCTCCCTCACCTCCGGGCTTGCCGTGACGTCTTCGACTATGGCCTTCAGCGAATCTGCCGCTTCGCTCCTGCTCTGCTCCTTATCCAGTTTCGCCTGTATGAAATAGTCGTTGGCCATTTTGGACGCCGTCACATTTACCTGGTCTCCGAAACCTGCATCAGCCAGGCCGGGATCCGAGCCGGCCATCCCTTCATTATATATCTCATTGTCGACATATAATGCTTCCCCGAGCCTGCCTTCCGAATCAGCCGACGTATTTCCCTGCCTGTAGCTGTACTGCAGGTAGCCGGCCACGACGATCAGCAGTATCAGCGCCAGGATAATTATCTGCTTCCTCTTGAATACCATCATCGCAATGCCCCCCTTATGATACTTGCGATACTAATATATTCAGCATATTTTTCGTTTATAACGCATGTTCGGAAGAAATCGCGGCAGCCCTTCATTTTTTCCTCTGCACGACGCTGACCCTGTTGGCAGGTACATCCAGGGCCACCGTAACGGCCTGACTGATCCTGCCCCGGACTCCGACATCATGAGCCCCTTCGGCCACCACGAGAACACCCCGTATTTCAGGCTCGAGCTTTTTCAGGATAACGGGGGATTTTCCGCCCGAAGGCAGATCTTCGTAAGCCAGCGAGCTCTCGTATTCTTCGCCTCTTATTATCCTGGTCCCCCCGGCACTGTCTTTCTCTTCGGTTTCCTCCCGGCTTTTCTTTATGTCATAGGCAGGTACCGTTTCCTCAGTGGCGGACCAGTTTATCATGACATCCACTTTTCCCACGCCTTCTATCTGTGACAATATATATTTTAACCGTTCCTCCAGGTCTTCTTTCGCCGCTGCATGCATGCCGTCAGCCGGGGCCGTCCTGCCGCCGCCCTGCGATACCTCCTGCGCCGGCAGATCCGTCCTGCTTCTCCTGGGGGCAAGTAAGGTAGAGCCTGCGATGATTATGATCACTCCGATGATTATCACGATGGCCGTGTTCTCGACCAGTTTTTTCCTGTCCTGCCGGGCTATCCATTCCTTAATCCTGCCTATGATCCTGTTGACAGTTTCCATGGTATCACCTCGCAACCTGCGTTATTACTATATTCTGACGGTCTACGCCAAACACGTCCGAGATGCGTGTCTCAAGCCTTTCCTTGAGTTCCGGGTCAGGCGCGTTCCTCCCGGTCATGTTGTCCGGTCCGCCTATCCTGATGGGCTCGACCTCCCTGATACTGCGGATACTTACGAGATCATCTCTTTCACCGCCGGCAGCTCCGGCGCCGTCCGTCGTCCTGCTGCTTTTCAGTGTGCCCGGATCGCCGGGTCCATCCGGCTCCCATTCGACTTCTATGTAAACCCGTTTTATCTCTCCGAAACCCGTGGAATTCCGGTCTTCGTTCACGATCACATCAGCCTTCGCAGCCTCCACCCCTTCCACTTCCATCGCCTGTTGCTCTATCTGCTCTATCATCCTGCTCCTGTAAAGCCTGATGGTTTGCTTTACATGCTCCTGTTCAAGCATCCTGCCCGCTTTTTCTATCTCCTTTTTGTCGATAGCTCCTGCGGTCGCCGCCTGGGAAAAGGAAAAATCGAAAGCCCTGCCGAACAGACCGGTGACGGGCTCTATTATGGCGATGACAAGTATCGTCCCCGTCACCAGGTTCGCATACTTCCTCACTTTGCCCCTCGGAAGCAGCATCTCCGTTATAACGATAAACAAAACGAGAACTACTATGTTGACCGTCCAGCTTTTTATGAATCCGATCACGGCAGCACCATCCCTTCCGCAGCCCGCTACCGCAGCATCGCGCCGGTATTGCCGGCGCTTACCAGGGCCGTGACGCTCACGATGAACATGAATGCCACCGATGCCGACAACGCAAAAATGTGGATCATCGAACCTGCAATATCATTTATGCAGTCTGTGATGCGGCTCTCCGATATCGGTTCGAGCAATGCGCCCGCAGCTTTGAACAGTCCGGCAAGCGCTATTATCTTGATAAGAGGGACTGCACATATGAGCAGTATGCCTGCCATCGCACCGGCGCCTGCGGCGTTCCTTATCACCACCGCACAGCCTATGACCGTGTCGGCAGCATCCGAAAGTGTTTTCCCGACTATCGGTATGAAAGTGCTTATGGCGAACTTGGCCGCCTTCTGGGTCGCGCCGTCGATGACAGCTCCGAGGGTGCCCTGCACCGAGACGGCAATGATGAAAGCTGTGAGTATGATGCCCAGGGACCATGAAACGATCTGCCTGATCAGGCTTACCATCCTCGTCAGTTGTATTTTTTCCGATATGTTGTTGACAATGGCCAATATAGCGGATATGAAGACGAGCGGTACGAATGCGTTCCTGATGACCGTGGCCGAGACTTCCACTATAAGGAGCATCACCGGATGGAGGATGCCCCCGGCGGTGATGTTCCCTCCCGAGACCAGCAGCGCCATCAGGACCGGGACGGAAGCGTACATGAACCCGACCATACGGTCGATGGCGGTGATGCCCATTTTCATCACCGTCCCGAAGCTCACGAGCAGCATCGATACCAGGACAATATAGCAGGCATAAAACGCGATCTGCGCGGCCCCTTCGCTCATGAATCCCGCCTGGAGGTTTTTGAGAATGGCACATATCACTGCAAGCACTGTGATTTTTACAAGTATCCCGATATTCTGGTACAATTCCCTGAAAAAAAACCCGAGCAGCCTGCTGCCGGCATCTCCAAGGCCGATCCCCGGCCTGCCCGCAAGAAGGTCGCTCATCAGCCGGTCTGCATCGAATCCCCGGAACAGTTCCATTGTTTCTTCATCCGTGTACCTGTATATCTCTTCGCTTATTTTGCCTGCCCCTGCCGCCTTCAACTGTTCTTCGATGATTTCCGCGGTTCCGTTCCCGGTGTTTGCGACGCCGTCACCGGTCCTTTCCGCCCGGCAATCTGACACCATGACCAGCAGTGCCGCAGATAACGACAGGAACAGTGACAGCAATATCCTCGTGATCCTTTTGCATACCATATGTTTTATCCTCCGTCACGGCATTATTTTAAGGACAAGGTCCAGCAATGACGTGATTATCGGTACCGCCAGCGCGATTATGATCACCTTGCCGGCCATCTCTATCTTTGCCGCGATGGCTCCCTCGCCTGCGTCCCTGCATATTTCAGCGCCGAATTCCGCGATGTAGGCTATCCCGGTTATCTTCAGCACTGCCGTGAAGTACATCGGACTGATATCGGCCCTCGCTGCATATTCTTCGAGCAGGTCGGCCACTGCCGACAGTTTTGCGGCGATGATCATAAATATGACAGCTCCCGCGGCAGTCCCTGCCAGCACGGCGATTTCCGGCTTTTGCCTCCGCAGTATGAGCAGTATGACCGTTGAAACGAGACCGATCCCGACGATCTGTACGATTTCCATGCATCATCCCTCTGCGTTCCCGATCCGTAAGTGTCCGGCCCGGTCAGTTCAGCCTGAAGATCGTTTTGACCGTGTCGAACAGGACCGCGATCTCCCTGACTATTATCAACAGCACCACGATCAGTCCCGCCAGCGTGGTCATCATCGCCTGCTCCTCCCTGCCCGACCTGACCAGCAACTGGTTGAGCACCGCCACCAGGATCCCGATCGCGGCTATCCTGAAAATCAAGTCGACACCCATATCCTGACTCCTTTTCGAAATGATCCCCTGGTTTGTCGCCCGGCCTTACAGGAGGATGATGACCAGGGCCATCCCCCCGAGGATCCCCAGGCCTCTGTACATGGTTTCGTTTTTCTTCCTGCTTTCCTCGGCTTTTTCCACCTGTACTGCGATCTGTCCGAGCGCAAGGCGTATGTTCCTCACCTGGCCTTCAAGGTCCGTATTCCCCAGCGATCTTCCGAAAGACAGCAGTATCTGCTCATCTTCCCTGTTGAGCGCCGTCCTGCCGATGCATTTCTTAACGGCCTTCTCCCAGGCTTCCGATGCATTCGCCGCATCCCCGCTCCTGAGCAGCTCCGCGGCGGTCCCGAAAAAAACGCATGCCTCGCCGCCGGACCTGCTTATCCGTTCGAATGTTTCCGCCAGTACGTCAGACAGGTAGGTGATCTGGTTCTCAAACATCTGCAAGAGGTTCTGCAGGCTGCGAAGCTGCTGCGGACGCCTGCCGCAGTCCCTTGCCAGTATGTACCCGAGAAAACCGCTCGAAAGCAGCACTGTAATGCTTCCGACTATCTTAAGAAACACGCCGGTCCGCCCTCCATATCACTTTCATGTCCGTCCCGTCCACGACCTCCGACATCGTGCCGGGCCCTTCCGAGTCATCGAGCACTATGTACCTTTCAAACACCTTGTCTTCCATGAGCATGAGGACCTCCCTCCTGCTCTTGAGTTCTGATATGTTGTAGCCGTGGGCAGTGGTGACTATCCTCACGCCTGCGTTCAGTACGCCATGGACCGCCTCCCTGTCCCCTTCGTTCCCTATTTCATCGGTGATCAGTACTTTCGGGGACATGGACCTTATCATCATCTTCATACCTATACTCTTAGGACATCCGTCGAGGACGTCCGTCCTCAGTCCAACGTCATTCTGCGGCACGCCTCTCAGCGATGCAGCTATCTCGGACCTCTCGTCGACTATCGCCACCTTGACTCCCTTAAATCCGAGCTCCGGCACCCCGTTGCTGATATTCCTTGCGATATCGCGGAGTATGGTGGTCTTACCGCACTGGGGAGGTGATATGATGAGCGTGTTGTAAATGTCGTTGCTGCTTCTGATCAGGTATTTCAGGATCTTAGACGAGCATCCGAATACCTGGTTGGAAATGCGTATGTTCAGCCCCGAGATATCCCTGATGTTCCTGACGCTCCCGCCGTCGAGCACGGCCTTTCCAGTTATGCCGACCCTGTGGCCTCCCCTGATGGTTATGTATCCATTCCTGATCTCGTCCTGGTAAGCATATATGGAATTTTCGCTCATCAACTCAAGAGTGATCCTTATGTCCTCCTGGGTGACGATAAAACTTCCCGCCGGTTTCGCTGAAGGCAGCCCGTCACTGCCGATGAACCATTCCCGCGACCAGTTTTGCAGCACCAGGGGTTTTCCCGCCCGGAGCCGTATCTCCTCGAGGGGCTCAAGTCCATAGACGAGCGCTCCCGATATGGCCTCAGCAACTCTCGCAGAAATCATCGGCAGTATGTCTTTCCTTAGACTGCTCGTTGTCCTCACAGGCAGTTTGCCGTCGGAATCAACTTTCATAGCCGGCCTCCGTATCGACCCGTAATCAGGCGTCCGGCCGTCAGCCGGCCCGGCCTGTTCACTAATAAATATTAGGCTTTGTCCACTTTTATGACTTGAAAAACGCATATAAAAAACAGGCCCTGTCCAATGGCCTGCTTTGATGTTTCAGTATCCGTTCCCCGTTGTTTTCTGATGCCGTCACTCCAGAGGTCCGAACCCGGACAGGGGCCAGAACCTGAATACCGCCCTGCCCTCTATCTGGCTGCGGTCGACAGCTCCGAACGTCCTGCTGTCCTTGCTGACCTCCCTGTTGTCGCCCATTACGAAGTATTCATTTTCTTTCAGTTTTACCGGCATCGGCTGCTCTCTCTGGAAAGTGATTCCCTTTACGTATCCTTCTTCGAGCTCGATACCGTTCACATATACTTTCCCGCCGCGTATATCCACTTCATCACCCGGTATCCCTATGACCCTCTTCACCATCCTGATATTCGTCTTCCTTTCAGGAGGTTTCAGTATGTCTCCCACATCGGTGAGGAAGATCCTGACCCTGTCGAGATAGTTCTCAGGGTACTTGTTCTCCAGAAACACGATGATATCTCCTCTTGAGGGATCGCCGAAAGCATAGCTGACCTTTTCTACCAGCAGGTGCTGTCCTTCTTGCAGCGTATCCAGCATAGATGTCTGTTTTACCTGTGTGGCCGAAAACACTGCGGTATTCAGCAAAGCAACGAGTATGAAAGCCGTCCCGAATATGACGATCCATTCGATTATTTCCCTCATCAGCGCTTTAAAGCTCATACCATCCACCCCGACAAATCAAAAGGCGGGTCGGCTGTCACTACGGCCCGCCTGAATCATCCCTATACCTGAGTGCCTTACATCCGTACGTTTCAGTTCCCGGTATCTTCTACGCCGTCTTCACAGTCTTCGCACTCGCATTCGAACTCTATCTCGATCTCTTTGCCGCAATGAGGACAAAGGACAGTATTCCCTCTCATGAACGCATCTTCCAGGTCGACCGTCTCTCCGCAATGAGGACACTCCAGTTCCACCGCTTCGTCGTCATCCTCATCGTCGTAATACTCTTCTTCATCCTCCTCATCGACGCCGTATAACAGGTTTTCGATATCGGCCAGATCATCATCTATTTCATCTACCTGTTCGCTGAGCAGTTCCTGGGCTTCCTCGATGTCGTCGACAGCCAGTGCCATATCGTCCAGCACTTCCAGTATGGCCCTGAGAAGCTTGCCCTCATTGGTCGAGGTATCCAGCTTCATCCCGTCTGCCAGCCCTTTAAGGTATGCCACTCTTTCCCTCAGATAATTCATAAGCACCTCCATGATCAACGATCGGTACAATGACCGGATCTTCGTGTGATATTAGTAATATACTGAATATAATATCTCCACTTGCAGGAAATATATTCAAACAGTTATGCCCTTTCAAGGTATTCCCCGGTCCTTGTGTCGATCCTGATCATATCGCCCTTGTCGATGAACAGCGGGACTTTCACGACAGCACCGGTTTCAACGGTCGCAGGCTTTGTCACATTCGTGGCGGTATCTCCCCTGAAACCGGGTTCCGTTTCGATGACCTCGAGTTCCACGAACGTGGGAGGCTCTATGCCGAATACGTTCCCCTTGTACGACAGTATCTTTACGTTCATGTTTTCCTTGATGAATTTCAGGGAATCACCCACAGTATCTGTTCCCAGCGGGACCTGCTCGTATGTTTCCATATCCATGAAATAATACAGGTCCCCGTCATTGTACAGGTACTGCATATCCTTCCTTTCGATATGGGCCTCCGGCATCTTGTCCGTAGGGCTGAAGGTCCTTTCTATGGTAGCCCCGGTAATGACGTTCTTGAGTTTCGTCCTGACGAACGCAGCACCCTTTCCCGGCTTTACATGCATGAACTCCACGACCTGGAACACCTGCCCGTCAAGTTCGAAAGTTGCTCCGTTTCTGAAATCGCCAGCTGTTATCATAAACTCTTACCTCCGTTATCTGCTTAACTTCGATTTGTGCCCATATAATATTAAAATAAAAAACCATGCATTTCAAGGAAAAAATCCTAATTATCAGCGTTGTTTCACAATATGATCATTTCTTTGGGAGATTTCGTCAGTACAAGTGCATTATCGCCGTTTACCACTGCAACGTCCTCAATCCTGACGCCTCCGAGGTCCGCAACATAGATACCCGGTTCCACCGTTACGACCATTCCGTCCTTCAGGACGATATCGCCCCTGAACGAAAGAGTCGGGTCTTCATGGATCTCCAGGCCGACACCATGGCCAAGGCCGTGTCCGAAATTGTCTCCGTAACCCGCTTCCTTTATGAACTCCCTGGCGGCCGAATCGGCCTCTTTAGCCAGTATGCCGTTCCTGACAGCTTCCAGGCCTCTCCTGTTCGCTTCGAGTACTATCCTGTATATCTTTTCAAGCTCTTCACCGGGTTTGCCGACAAATACGGTCCTTGTGATATCTGAGCAATACCCTTTGTACACCGCTCCGAAATCGAGGGTCACGACGTCACCGTATTCTATTTTCTTTTCAGAAGCCACGCCATGCGGCATGGACGCACGTTTCCCCGATGCCACGATCGTCTCGAAGGATGGGCCTTCTGCTCCAAGGCGCTTCATATGCCTCTCGAGCTCATCCGCAATATCGAGTTCCGTGATGCCGGGCCGGATAACGCCGAGGATGTGCGAAAAAGCTTCATCCGCGATATCCACTGCTTTCCTGATAAGGCTGATTTCCGTCTCATCCTTCACACTGCGCAGTTCCTCGATCATGCCGCCAAGAGGCACGAATTCGTCGACCTTCAGTTTCTCCGAGTACTGCGTGTATTGCTTGTATGAAAGGTGGCAGTCCTCAAAAGCCAGCCTTTTTATCCCTTCACTTTCAACAAGCCTGTTTATTTCTCCGTACTGATCGGTCACATACCGCACTGTTTCATAATCAGGAGCCTGCATCGCCGCCTGTTCCACATACCTGAAATCTGTAAGCAGGGCGGCGCGCTCTCTGCTTATGAACAGGATCGCCGCGGTGCCGGTAAAACCGGACAGATACATATAATTGACACGTTTCGTGACAAGTACCGCATCGATGTTCGCTGATGCCATTCTGCTCCGAAGATTTTCCAGTCTTTTTCCATATACGGTCACGTTTCGTCGTCTCCTTTACTTTTGGCTTAACAGCAGCTCAGCTGCCCTGAGTGCAATGATATAGCTGTTTGCTCCGAACCCGCATATCTGACCGACGCATACCGGAGCTATCACCGACTTGCTCCTGAATTCCTCCCTGGCATGTATGTTCGAAAGGTGTACCTCGATACACGGGAGTTCCACTGCTTTCACAGCATCCCGGATCGCAATGCTGTAATGGGTATACGCCCCGGGATTCAGTATCACAAGATCGTAATTCCCGCGGGATTCATGGAGCTTGTCAATGATTTCTCCTTCATGGTTGGTCTGGATGAAATCCACTTCCATACCAAGGCGCCCGGCCTCCTCGACAACGGCCGCAGCTATCTCTGCCAGCGTGACGGTCCCGTACACGTCCGTCTCACGCGTCCCAAGCAGGTTCAGGTTCGGACCGTTGATTACAATGATCCTTTTGCTCATACCGTTATGTTTCCCCTTTTATACCGAGTTATCCCGTCCTGATGCAGTCCGTACATGCGCATCAGATGTGACGCGGTCTTCTCTTCACCAGCACAGCAGCTTTTGTGATCGCAGCCACAACGTCGACCTCGAACTGCTGCCCGAGGGTGTTTACCTTGGAATACAATTCTCCCTTTTCAGTAACCACATACTTGGGCGGAAGGTCGTTGAGCGCGATGGCGGCGACGTCAAGAAGGCACTTCTCACAGGTGCACATGTTGATGTCCGCAAGTACTTCCTTCATTTGTCCGAATACAACATCTTCCATATAATTTTTGATCTGTACCATTCTCAGTTTCCTCCCCGGCTGAAAAAAATTTGCATTGGCTCCAACGTTATGTATTTATATAGTTGAAGAACCATTCTGTGATCTCCCGGCCCCAGGTCATGGTTACGAAAGCGCCGGCAACTATGAACGGACCGAATGCCACAGTGTCTTTCCTCTTTTTTATTCCAGTCAGTACAAGCAGAAGCGAGACCAGTCCCCCAAGAAATACAGATACCACCAATGCTGTAATGCAGAACCGCCACCCCAGGAACAGGCCGATCGGCGCCATGAGTTTGACATCCCCCATCCCCATGGCATCCTCGGTCCTGTATATCAATGAGCCCAATATGGCAACCAGGAGCAGGAATCCCGATCCCGGAAGCAGTCCTGCCAGCGGCGTCCACCATTTATCATCCCCGAAAACCTGCGGATGCGGATTTACGCAGTTCCATATAAAAAACACTAACCCTCCGGCCAAAGCTGCCAGTACAAGGCCGTTCGGTATGATCCTGTGGTCGATGTCTATAAAAAACACTGCTATCAGTATCGTCATCAGGTAAGCATATGCAAGGAAAGGAGCCGTGAATCCGAACCTTGCGAACAATATAACGAATACTGCTCCCGTCAGAAGTTCCACCAGCGGATATCTGGGCGAAATTCGCTCACCGCAGTGCCTGCATTTACCTTTCAGGAAAATGTAGCTGAAAACCGGCACAAGATCCCTGGCAGTCAGCCTTTTCCCGCATGAAACGCATGACGACGGAGGAGTAACGATGGATTTGCGTACGGGTACCCGATATATGAGGACATTCACAAACGACCCCACGACCAGGCCAAGAATAAAGACAAAAATGTAAAATGCCGCCATAACTCCACCTTTTTTGAAAAATCATTATATTATTCGCCGCATATGCATCAAATCCCTTTAAGCCTCCATGCATTTCAGGAAAGATGCCGAAAGATCCTGTAAAACATCATCCGGCACGCTGATCTCCATCCATATCTCGAAAGCCCTAATTCCCTGCCAGAGCAGCATGCCGGCTCCGTTGAACACCCTGCAGCCCTTTTGCCGCGCCGCGGCAAGGAACCTTGTTTCAGCAGGATTGTATATCACATCGTAAACTATCGGTTTCGACAGGAATTCCACATCATCTTCAACGGGGCTCGCATCGGTGTTTGGAAACATCCCGACTGACGTGGTGTTTATAATTATGTCGAAACTGTTGAGTATCTCACGGGCCCGTTCTGTTCCCGGCATCAGCGTGAAAACCGGCTCCCTGAGGCCACTGCCTGCAGACAGCCTGTTGTTGATGTAGCCGGCTATGACTTCCGCCTTAGACACCGTCCTGTTTATTATGCAGACCCTTCCTGCTCCTTCCTGAACGACCTTGACAGCCAGCGTCCTTGCAGTTCCTCCGGCGCCCAGTATGCAGACTTTTTTACCGGAAAAATCCGTACCGGTCTGCTTTTTGAATGCCGTGACAAAACCTGTGCCATCAGTGTTATACCCGTACAGCCTGCCGTCCCTGATCCTGACGGTGTTTGCGGTTCCGAGCAGCTTTACTTCCTCATCGGCTTCATCCAGCAGACCACAGATGGCCTCCTTGTACGGTATGGTCACGTTGAACCCTGTGAATCCGAGTGCCGCAAGGCCTCTGACGGCTGCCTCAAGTTGTGTTGCTTCTGTTTTCAGCGGGAGATATACCCCGTTTATACCCAGATACGAAAAAAGGCTGTTATGAATGACAGGGGAAACCGTATGCTCCACCGGATTCCCGATCAGTCCTGTCAGTTTTGTCCTGCCGTCCACCCTTTTGTCAAGTATCATCTCAGACTCCTCACTGCTTGCTGTTGCTCTGCTTTTCGGACAGTTCCCTCAGTATCCGCTTCTCGAAGACCCTTTTCAGTTTCACGAACCTGCCTTCGCGCAGGTCTATGGGCTTTACAAGTATGGTGAACATACCTGCCCGGTTTCCTCCGTACACATCGGTGAATATCTGGTCTCCGACGACAGCGATATGCCGGCTCTCAAGCCCCATCATCCTGCCGGCTTTCAGGAACGCACTTTTTGCAGGTTTCATCGCCCTGTGTATCGCTGAAAGCCGAAGTTTTTCGTTGAATCTTTCCACACGCCTCCTGGCTCCGTTCGAAACGATACACAGGCTGAAACCGGCGGCTTTCATTGATTCTATCCATTTAAGCGCATTGTCATCCGGATCAGCCACATGGTTGGGAACCAGCGTATTGTCCACATCCAGTATAAGTCCCCTGATATCGTTCTCTCTCAGGATCTCGGCGGTTATTTCAGCGATACTGTCAACATACAGCCTGGGCAGAAATATTTCGTTCATTGCTCCTCCATCAGTTCTGATATTTGCTCATCTGCATCGATGTTTCGATCAGTTCTTCCACGTACTTTCCGGCTTCCCTTGCCTTATCGATATTCTGTGCGGAAAGCGCGCAGGCTTCCTCTGCGCTGGCGGTCACCTGTTCGCTTACCGCGGATATCTCGTTTATGCTTTCCACCATCCTGTTGTTTGCTTCAAGGATCTTGCCGACCTTGTCATTTACCCTGTCGACGCTTTCCCTGACTTCGTTCATTTTCTGGTTTATGCCCGTAAATATCTCCATTGTCCTTGAAACAAGGGCATTCTGCTCTTCATTCACTTCCCTGAGCTTCAGCATGGCCTCCACTGTTTTGTCCGTCCGTTCATACAGATCGTTTATGATCCTGATTATACCGTCGGTGGACTCCTTGCTCCGGACAGCCAGTTTCCTTATTTCATCAGCGACAACTGCAAATCCTTTCCCGGCCTCGCCGGCCCTTGCGCTTTCGATCGCAGCATTGAGCGACAGCAGGTTCGTCTGTTCGGATATGCTTGAAATAAGATCGGTGATGGTACGGATCTCGTCAGTTTTCTTTTTCAGGTCGAGCATGATGTTGTACGCGCTGTCGCTGTTCCGGCTGACATCATCCGTTTTCTCGTTCAGGACCTCTACTATTTTCATGCCTTCGGCCACCGCCTCTGCAGTGTTCACCGATATCTGCTCCATTATTTCCGAATCCTTTGAAGTTTCACTGATAAGTTCGTGTATGTCATGGGTAAGTCCTGACTGTACCTGTATATTGGATGCTGTATCGGCCACACCCTTTTCGATTTCCTGTACCGCATTTGATGCTATGTTCGTGAATTCCTCCAGTTCCTTGACTATACGGTGTACTTCCTTCGAATTTTTGTCAAGCACTGCCGCTATCTTCAGCACATCCCGGAGTATGCTCTCCTGGTTCGCCTGTTCTGTCCTGATATC
>DGEQ01000027.1 GCA_002386045.1 Hungateiclostridiaceae bacterium UBA3922
AGGTTTTTCTGCAGGATGCCGGAAATCTCCCTGTCGACCGGGCCTGCCACATGATCAAGCAATTCCAGCACCGTCACACGGCTTCCTGCAGTGCTGAAATACGAGGCCATCTCGAGGCCGACTATGCCTCCGCCTATAATGGCAAGGGATCCGGGCACTTCTTTCAGATCGAATATCTCCCTGTTCGTCATCACACGACCGGAGTCAAGCCCTTCTCTCAGACCAGGCATGTCCGGGATCACCGGCACTGATCCTGTCGCGACCAGGATACGGCGCCCGGCATATATCTCATCCCCGATCTTCACTTCAAATACGGCGGCGTCCCTTTCGCTGCCGGTCTTCATCCCGGTTACCACTCCAGCGCCTTCGACCACCGTCACATCGCTCTGCCTTAGCTTTGCCTTCACTCCTGCGGCAAGCGTCCTTACAACTTTGTTTTTCCTTTCAATGACCTTTTTATGGTCCAACGCGGCGTTCTCAACGGTTATTCCGAATTTCTCCCCGCTGACGGCGCCATGAAACAGCTTGGCGCTGTAGAGCAGCGTTTTGGAGGGTATGCATCCTTCGTTCAGGCAGACTCCCCCGATATGCCTTTTTTCCGCCAGCAGCGTCTCCATCCCGGCCCTGCCGGCCAGTTCGGCGGCATGGTAGCCTGCCGGTCCCCCTCCTATTACAATGAGATCGTATATCAATCCAAACACTCCTTATCTGAAAATCATGAGAGAAAAGCGGCGCGGACCGCCCCGGAAGCCATTCGTATCACCCTGGGAAGCAATGCAGACCGTACCCGGAAAACCCAGGCGACCGCAACGGGGAACCGGGACATGCCGCTGCGGGGCAGACCTGAGCGGAACTCCCCGGGAAAACAATAGTGACGCCGCAGCGTCACTATTTTGCGTCACTGTTTGCCAGGATCCGTCCATTGCCCGGCTCGCCTCCGCATGTGCCAGGTACACCGTCCGTGCCGGCGTGGGAACGATACCATCCCGGCGCCCGTCCGGCCCGGCCGCATATCAGTCGAATTCCGGCTCGATCAGGCCGTAATTCCCGTCCTTACGCTTATATACCACGTTGACCTGGTTGGTTTCCGCATTGGAAAAAACGAAGAATTCATGCCCGAGTAGGTTCATCTGCAATATGGCCTCTTCGACAGGCATCGGCTTTACGGCAAACCTCTTCGTACGTACGACTCTGAATTCCTTCTCTTCCTCCACATTATCGATGTCCGGGCGGAATGCGTCAGGCTGGTCCAGGACTCCTTCATACAGTCTTTTCGCAAGCCTGGTCTTGTGCTTCCTTATCTGCCTTTCGAGGATATCCTGTGCCTTGTCTATGCATGTATACATATCATCTTCGTTGACTTCGGCACGCAGAGTGATCCCGCCGGTAATTATCGTAACCTCGAGTATGTACCTGTTCCTCTGCATGCTCATCGTGACCTGTGCTTCAGTCCCTGGTTTGAAGAACTTGTCCAGTTTTCCGAGCTTTTTATTTACTCTCTCCTTCAGAGCATCCGTTACGTCGAAATTTTTCCCCGTGATCCTTATATTCATGGTCACTGCTCCTTTCATTATCTGTATTGTTCATTTTGCTGTCCGATTGCTTTATACATTTTTTATTCAACAATGATTATCATAATTCCTTCCGGGATTATTGCTATATTTACACATGTATATACATTTTCGCCAAACTTCCTCAAAAGCTGTCATTTCACGCATCATAGCCGACCTGAGCAAATATTCACAAAACACCTGTTTTGTGAATATTTGCTTGTGGATAATGTGGATAACCTTGTGCATAACTGCTTTTTAGCCTTTCTGAAGCTGTGGATAATATTGTGTGGAGAATTCCGCCGATGTGGATCGACTTTCCGTCCGAAACCCGGGGATCAGGCATTTTTTCCATAAAGAAAAAGCCCTGTCCGGATGATGACAGGGCTGGACGCTATCCACAGTCCCACCTGTTTTCACAGGTCGGCCTGTTTGTCGCAAAATCCTCCGGGCGTCGCCTTTCAGCGGGGAATTTGCCCGGATCCGTCGGATGATGTCACAATATCACCCTGACGCTCGTTATCCCTTTACCGGGTATTATCCTCAGGCCTCTGTCCGTTGCTTCGGCAGTCCCGCCCACGACCGAAACCGCTCTTTCAACGCCTCTGAGTACGGCAGACCACTGCCTGTCGTGACCGCCGGCACCGGTGCCGTTCGAAACATCGGCAGCTTCCATGACGATCTCGTTCCCGTTTCTCGACGCTTTGAACGCCAGGACTTTCCGTCCGCCGGTGTCGTAAATGTCGGATCCGGCACATGCTCCGTCTGACAGTTCGAATACGTGGAACTCCACGCCGTCCGCATAATCATAGTCCGGCCTGTCGTCTACCTTTCCGAACGGTATGACGGAATTTGGCCTTGCAAGCAGCGGGAGGCTCATGTAATCATGCTTCTCAGTCCTCCAGCTGCCGCCTTCGATTTTCTCTCCGCTAATGATGTTGGTCCATTTTCCCGCCGGCAAATAGTACTGGGCCGTGCTCTCATTATTGAATATCGGCGCCACCAGCAGCGATCCGCCAAGCATATACTGCCTGTCGAGATACAGGCATGTCGGGTCCTCCGGGAACTCGAGGAACATCGCGCGCATCGTCGGTATCCCCTTGTATGCCGCTTCACACGCTGTGCTGTATATGTAAGGCATCAGCCTGCATTTGAGTTTCGTGAAAAATCTCAGTACATCCACCGCTTCATCGTCGAACAGCCAGGGCACCCTGTAGGACTCGTTGCCGTGCAGCCTGCTGTGGGACGAGAGGAGCCCGAAAGCTGTCCAGCGCTTGTAGATGTCCGGCGGAGCCGTTCTTTCGAAGCCGCTTATGTCATGGCTCCAGAACCCGAAGCCGGACAGGCACAGCGACAGGCCGCCGCGAAGCGTCTCGGCCATGGAGTCGTAGTTCGCCGAGCAGTCGCCGCCCCAGTGGACAGGGAATTTCTGTCCCCCGGCGGTGGCGGACCTTGCAAAAACCACCGCATCGTTCCTGCCTCGCTTCTCTTCCAGGACTTCAAATACGGCCCTGTTGAACAGGTAACTATAGTAATTGTGCATCAGGACCGGATCGGAACCGTCATGATAGACGACATCAGTCGGTATCCTCTCGCCGAAGTCCGTCTTGAAGCAGTCGACGCCCATGTCCAGAAGCCTTCTGAGCTTGTCCTTGTACCATTCGGCGGCATCCGGGTTGGTGAAGTCGACTATGCCCATGCCCGCCTGCCACCTGTCCCACTGCCAGACGCTGCCGTCCGGCTTTTTCAGCAGGTAACCCTTCTCCATGCCCTCGTCGAACAGCGGAGATTTCTGGGCAATGTACGGATTGATCCAGACACATATCTTAAGGCCTCTTTCCTTCAGGCGCCTGAGCATCGCCTCGGGATCGGGGAATACATCCCTGTCCCATGTGAAGTCGCACCACTGGCTCTCTTTCATCCAGAAGCAGTCGAAATGGAATACATGCAGCGGTATGTCGCGCTGCTCCATGCCCTCGATGAAACTGGTCACCGTTCCTTCGTCGTAGCTGGTGGTAAAGGATGTGGTCAGCCACAGTCCGAAAGACCATGCAGGCGGAAGCGCAGGCCTTCCGGTAAGCAGCGTATACCCGGAAAGGACATCTTTGGGCGCAGCACCGCCTATGACGAAGTACTCGAGCATTTCCCCGGGCACGCTGAACTGCACCTTTGAAACCGTTTCAGAGCCTATCTCGTACGACACCTTCCCGGTATGGTTGACAAATACCCCGTAACTTTTACTGGAAATATAGAACGGCACGTTTTTGTATGCCTGCTCGCTGCTGGTGCCTCCGTCCTCGTTCCAGATATCCACGACCTGGCCGTTTTTGATGAAGGGTGTGAAACGTTCCCCAAGGCCATATATGTATTCTCCCACGCCAAGGTCAAGCTGTTCGCGCATGTATGCGCCTTCGCCGGCCACTGTCAGGTACCCTGTGTTCCTGTGGCCGTTGCCCGTTATCCTTTTCCCGTCGTACAGGAAATCCATGCTCCAGCCGCCGGCTTTCCTGAGCCTCATGGCAAGCCTGCCGGACGTCATTGTGATATATTCGTCATCCTGTGTTATCACGGGCGAATATCCTTCTTCCCTGTAAAGTCCGAACTTCGGGCTCTTGGGAAGTCCGCCCCTGAAATGGTATACTTTCACGCCGATCACATCTTCAAACGGCGAAGAGAACTCGTATGTCAGCATGGGACCGTCGAGGGTGTCTCCCCTGTGCCTGACAGGCCTCGTGGCAACAAACAGCTTCAGCACGCCGTCACGGATCACGACATCCCTGATCTCCACGGGAGAAGCCAGGGTAACGCCGTCCCTCAGCAGCCAGTAACCGTTGGTGAATTTCATGATGATACCTCCCATATTCGCTGATATATTAAAGTATTTTACGCCTGTGATGCCCGTGATGTCTGCGATGTCTGCGCACAGAGAAACGAGTGTAGGTTCGGATGGTTTTTGCATCGTGTCCTGTAGATCAGGCCGCATTATGTTGCGGCAAACCGGACATCATAATATAATTTTATTGATACTGATGCGCAAATTCTTACTTTATTTTGATAATTTATATTACTTTTTTGATAAAGGCGGTCCATATGGATAAATTACTGCTGAAAGAAGACAGGATACACGGGGACGTGTCGTTCCCGCTGGGTTCATACTACATGGAAATACCGCCGGGCTCCGATGTCCTGGACTGCCACTGGCACGAGGAAATGGAGTTCCTGCTGCTGACTTCCGGTAGGGCCCAGTTCAGGATAGAGACCGAGTATTATGAAGTCTGCGAAGGCGAGTGCATTTTCGTAAACAGCGGGGAACTGCACGCCGGGTTCCGGACCGACGATTCGCCGTGCAGCTTCAAAGCCCTGGTTTTCAGCCCTTCGATACTTTACAGCAGCGCTTTTGACCTGGCAAGGGTCAACTACGTGGACCCGGTAATGAAAAATTCCCTTATCGTGAAAAGGCATATAACTGCATCGCCGGGCTGGCAGTCTGAGCTGCTTGGCAGGCTGCAGAAATCATTCCGGTACCTGGACAACAAGCCCCCGGCATACGAACTGCTGGTAAAATCGGAACTGTTCGGGATCTTCGCACTGCTGTCGGCCAACGGCATCCCCGCCGCGAATGCCGCCGAGAGGGGACAGGACCATTTCAGGCTGGAAAAGCTGAAGTCGGCACTGAAATATATACAGGATAATTACTCAAGGAAGATAAGCACCATCGACATTGCCGCCAGCGTCGACATGAGTGAAGGCCACTTCTGCAGGGTATTCAAGCACTACATGAAGAAGACCCCTGTCGAGTACCTGAACTATTACAGGATAACAAGGGCGGCAAGGCTCCTCGAGGAAACGGGGATGAAAGTGCTGGAAGTGGCTATGGAAGTCGGATTCGACAACCTGAGCTATTTCATTGGCCTGTTTAAACGCCACATGGGCATGACACCTTCGAAATACAGGAGTTCCAGGACCAGTTGATCGAAAGGAAAAATAAAACCGGTAAAAAAGGACCGCCTGACAGCATCCGTCAGGCAGTTCCCTTTAATACGGTCCGGCGCATCCGTTTAAAAGCAGGACACTTTATACATCAACCCATCTCAACGATTACCTTCGACCTGCTGCCCGCCGGCTGCACCGGGATCCTGTCTGCCTCTTTCCCATTGAGGATGATCCTTTTGACACCGCAGCACACGTGATCCGGGTTCCTCACTTCGATCTCGTACTCGGCGCCGCGGAATATCCTCCTGGCCCTGAAGCCGTCCCAGGAAGACGGGATGCACGGATCGACCACGAGGCAGTCATAGCCGGGCCGGATGCCGAGTATGTACTGGCTTGCCGCCACCATGTTCCACGCGGCGGTGCCGCTCAGCCACGAGTTCCTGCCTATCCCGAACTGCGGGTGCTCCTTGCCGAGTATGTTCTGTGCGTAGACATAGGGTTCGACTTCAAAGTGGTCCGCATCATCATTGCGTTTTGCAGGGAGTATCTGCTTGTAGTATTCGAAAGCCCTGTCGCCGTTGCCCATCATTATCTCGGCGATCATGACCCACGGGTTCGTATGGCAGAATATACCGCCGTTTTCCTTTGCTCCCGGGGGATAGGTGGTGATGCCTCCCTTGGTATGGTCATGCTGCGTATACGCCGGGTACATGGCCACGATGCCATACTTCGTATTGAGGTATTTATTGACCGACTCAAGGCAGAGGCGGGCGCGTTCCTCGTCGGCCACATCTCCGAGTATCGCCCATGACTGTGAGTTTATGAATATCTTGCCGTATTCGTTCGCCTTCGAGCCCAGGGGCCTGCTCTCGTCGTCAAAGGCCCTCACATACCACTCTCCGTCCCAGCAGGTCTCGTTGATAGCGTCCTTCATCCTGCGAGACATATCCCTGAACCTTGAGACGTCCCCGTTCCTGCCGAGGTGTTCGGCAAGCTCCGCCATCTCGTTTGCAGCACGGCAGAACAGCATCGACGTGAATACGCTCTCAGCGACGCCCTTGCCGGTGTCCAGGTTCAGTGTGTCGTTCCAGTCGGCACGGCCTGCCAGCGCTATGTTGTGCGGGCCTTTCCATGTATCCGTGAATTCCAGCGCCCTGACCAGGTGTTCCCAGACCGTGCCCGCGGTCTGCTTGTCGTTGTAAAGGACTATCTGGTCCAGGAACTCGAAATCACCTGTCTCCTTCACATATGCATTTACGGCGAGGATCAGCCACAGGTGGTCGTCGGAGTACCAGTCGAACTTCTTGATCGGGGCGTCTCCGACTCCGCCTTCTCCTGTCAGCGGGAAGAACAGGTGATAGGCGCGCCCGTCGGTGTACTGGCACTGCAGCAGCTTTATGATCAGACCCTTCGCCTCTTCAGGGATCGTATGCATGACGCCCAGCGTATCCTGTGCGCTGTCCCTGATGCCCATGCCTCTCCCGAGGCCCAGCTGGTACATCGACACGAACCTGGACCAGTTGAATGTCGTCTTGCACTGGTACTGGTTCCACATGTTCACGAACAGGTTCATCTCGCGGTCGGGCGTATCGACATGCAGTTTACTTATGTAGTTGTTCCAGTAATCGTTCAGCCGCCTGAGGGCCGCCTTTGCTTCGGCAGGATCCAGGTAGGCCTGTATCTCTTTCCTTATCTCGTCCCTGTTGTCGGTATAGCCGAGGATGAACACGATCTCCTTCGTCTCTCCACGCCCAAGCTCTATCTCGTTGCAGAACGCTCCAACGCCGTTGGTCCTGTACGATATGGAATTGGAACATGCTCCCTGCTCGACGGCTATCGGGTTCGACTCGGAGCGATACTTCCCTATGAAGGTCTCGAGGTTGCAGTCATAGCTGGAAACTTCTGCGCCGGTCGCGAAGAATGACGCGCTTCCGCTTACGTAATGCGGGTACCACGTGATTATCCCGTCATCGTAGCGGCACTGGTTGATCTGCTGGACCCAGTCCACGTTCTGCTGGTCCATTATAGCATCCCAGAAACAGAACTCGGCGTAGCTGAACACCTGGAGCTTTTTGGGCACGTTCAGCATGTTCCTGACCTCAAGGAGCCATATCTCGAAATCCCTGTCATCCGGCACGAAATATGTGACGCTTGCCGTGATCCCCCTGTACTCGCCTTCCAGCACAGTGTATCCCATGCCGTGCCTGCACAGGTAGCTGTCCAGCTTCGTGCCCGATGGCTGGAACCCGGGGTTCCAGTACTCGCCGGTGGCAGCATCCCTTATGTATATATACCTTCCCGGCCTGTCCATGGGTATGCTGTTGTAGCGGTACCTGGTTATCCTCCTGTTCTGGGGATCCTTGTGGAAGCTGTAGCCTCCGCCTGTCTGCGTGACGATCCCCCCATACTTGCCGCTCCCGATATAGTTGATCCACGGTGTCGGTGTATCGGGCCTGGTAATTACGTACTCATTTGCGGCTTCGTCAAAATAGCCGTACTTCATGGCTGCCTCGCCCTCCCTCGATTTGATCATCTCAAGCGCGATATGGTACAAGTTAATTATATATCAGTATTGAAAAATATAAAATGTTTCTATATAATTGTAATGGCAGGAAGCCTTGGCATGCAGGTGTTTCAGCCTAATATCAAGTATGTGGGGAGATGTTGTCCGTGAACGCGTATGTAAACATAAGCAGGGAACTTCGAAGCTTATTCAGCACAAACAGGATTCTCAGGTACATATTCCCTCTGGACGTAATAATCATGTTCGCGAGCCTTATCCTGATATTCCTCAATAATACCGTTGGCGTCAATATCGGCGGGTTCCTCCGGGCGCTGACATACTGGACATTCATACTCGGGCTGCTGATGACATATGCAAGCCTGAAGGAACGCCCTTTATATATAGGCTTATTCGGATATGGGGCGATACACCTGATAAATTTTATGAAATCATTGTTCGGCGGCGGATATTTCAGTTGTCCCGGCTTTTTCGGGTTCGCCGTTTACGCCGGGCTGGGTTATCTCGTCCTGAGGAAGGTCCTCGCCGGCGCGGCAGCCAGGACAAGGTAAAACCCGGTCAGCCGGGCAGCACAGGGTAAGACCCGCCCGGCCGGGCCGCGTCAACAGTTCATCCAAACAGATTTTTCCGTGAATGAGTTGAGCATGCCTGTAATTACTCAGCTCATTTTTTATTTCTTCTTTTTAAGAAGATGATATTTAAACATGAATACCTGAGCCATACGGCGGAAGAGCAGGGGTATGTGAACTTCAGGCATACATCTGCTTTTTCTTTTGGACCGGGTCCAGCTTGCTGAGGTCGAACGGCGTTTCCTGGTAGACATAGTAGTTGAGCCAGTTGGCAAACAGCAGGTTGGCATGCGCTCTCCATCCGACGACGGGCATTTTTTCAGGATCGTTATCCGGGAAGTAGTTGACCGGTATCTCCGGGTCCAGTCCCCTGCCCATGTCCCTGTCATACTCGTACTTCAGAGTAAGCTGGTCATACTCGGAGTGCCCGGTGACGAATATTTGCCTTCCGTTCAGGGCCAGGACGATGTAGACCCCCGCCTCGTCAGACTCGGCCAATATCTCGAGTTCACCGGACTTCTCTATGTCTTCCCTTCTCACTTCGGTGTAGCGCGAATGGGGCACGTAAAACACATCATCGAATCCGCGCAGCAACATCACGTTTTTCTTCGTCACCCTGTGGGCAAACACGCCGGATAGCTTCTTCTCCAGCGGATACTTGGGGATGCCGTAATGGTGATACAGTCCCGCCTGGGCTCCCCAGCAGATGTGGAACGTTGAATAAACGTTATGCAGGCTCCACTCCATTATCTCCTTCAGTTCATCCCAGTAGTCAACCTCTTCAAAAGGCAACTGTTCCACCGGCGCGCCCGTTATGATAAGGCCGTCGAACTTCCTGTGCCTGATCTCGTCGAACGTGTTGTAAAACTTCAGGAGATGCTCCTGCGGCGTGTTCTTGGATGTGTGGGAAGCGGGATGCAGGAATGTCACATCCACCTGGAGCGGCGTGTTGCCTATGAGCCTGAGGAGCTGCGTCTCGGTTGCGATCTTCGTAGGCATGAGGTTGAGCACGCAGATATTCAGCGGCCTTATATCCTGGCTCTCGGCCCGCTGCTCCGTCATCACGAATATGTTCTCACTGGTAAGTATCTCAGTTGCCGGTAAGCTGTCCGGTATCCTTATCGGCATTCATTTTCCACCTTTCATTCGTTGGTTAGGTCCATGCTTCATCGGAATTGCTGCCTGAAACCACGGACTGGACCGTGGATACATATGCATCCGACAGAATTTCGGCATTTGCAGCGTATATTCCGTCCGTCTTTTTTGGGATATATGTTAAATATAATAGAATAAAGGTGAAAAATAATCAATAGCTTCATCCACTTCGGCAGCCGCCGGCTGTCAGGGCTGCGATCCGGCCTCCGCGCGGAAAGCCCGGAACGCAAATACTGCAACAGCCGCCGTTGTGACCGCCAGGATCCCTTCCGTCAGGAATACGCTTGTTATCACTCCCTTGACATGAAGCACGGCAATCATGTCGATGCCGGCATGTATAAGTATGGCATAGATGAAATACTGCCATTTTTTACCGGAAACAGCCTTGAGTACCAGGAGTGACAGGGCTACCTGCAGAACAAGGGCTATGAGCCTTTCTATCCCGGTCATAAGGAACATGTACGACGGCGTCTCCACCAGTTTCCTCAGGCTTTCATTCAGTTCCTCCAGTTCGGCCCCCGACAGTGTTTCGCCTATAGTTCCGAACAAGCCTGAGTTAAGCATGTAAGAAGCCAGAAGGTTGTTCATGGATAAAAGTCCGCCGACGATCAATGATTCGATACCGCCATGCCCCAGCCCGTACGATATCCCGGTATCGATGCTCTCGTTTTCGGTCACCCCGATCATGAACCTGAACCCGATCAGCCTGGCCGTCTCCTCGAAGATACCGGCCGCAAACCCGGCATACAGCATATACAGCCAGGTATTCCGGTACAAAGCGGACGAGGTGGGATCAGCCCCCATGACCAGCCGGTGCAGCAGGCCTTCAAGTATACCTGCAAACGCAATGAACAGAAGTATACCCAGCATCAGTGCTTTCCAGTTCATCCTTTTCCTGACCCCAAGGACAATGACCGCGACGATGGGGACAAATACGGACAATACTCCCGATATCGCCATACATGCGATAGTAAGTGAACTCACATTGCCGATATCCATAAACATACCTCCAGACTGATTTGGCCCAGGCAGCCTTTACGCAAAAAATGAGCAATGGTCAGCAAGTTTTGATTTGATTTATTGCCTGAAAAAAGTTAGTATCGAATTAAGTATATATGTTAATCCGGGCAAATGGAAGAAAAAAAAGCGAATAAGAGCAAAAAAGCAAAGGAGGCTATCTGATATGGAAACCAAACCTGCTTATCTCGACGAAAGCCTGAGCTTCGAAGAGCGGGCGAAGGACCTCGTATCCCGCATGACTCTCGAGGAAAAAGTGACACAGATGCTGCACGGTTCACCCGCCATCCCGAGGCTGGGGATACCGGCCTACAACTGGTGGAACGAAGCACTCCACGGAGTGGCGAGAGCGGGCGTGGCCACCGTGTTCCCACAGGCAATAGGAATGGCAGCCACCTTTGACGAGGATCTTATCTACAAAACCGCGGACATCATATCCACCGAAGGAAGGGCAAAGTACCACGAGAGTTCCCGCAAGGGCGACCGCGACATCTATAAGGGCCTTACCTTCTGGTCGCCCAACATCAACATATTCAGGGACCCCAGGTGGGGACGCGGCCATGAGACCTACGGCGAAGACCCCTACCTCACCGCGAGGCTTGGAGTGGCTTTTGTAAAGGGTATCCAGGGCAACGACAAAAAGTACCTGAAAGCAGCCGCCTGCGCCAAGCACTATGCCGTCCACAGCGGCCCTGAAAGCGAGAGGCACAGCTTCAATGCGGTGGTGTCGAAGAAGGACCTGCGCGAGACATATCTCCCGGCTTTTAAGGCATTGGTGAAAGAAGCAGGAGTCGAATCCGTCATGGGCGCATACAACAGGACCAACGGCGAGCCGTGCTGCGGCAGCAAGACGCTGCTCACCGACATACTCCGCAACGAATGGGGATTCAAGGGCCATGTGACATCCGACTGCTGGGCGATCAAGGATTTCCATGAAGGCCATATGGTCACGAAGACAGCCCCCGAATCAGTCGCGATGGCTTTGAAGAACGGATGCGACTTAAATTGCGGCAACCTCTATGTGAACCTGCTGATAGCCCACAAGGAAGGCCTTGTCACCGAGGAAGACATCGACCGGGCCGTAACAAGGCTGTTCGTGACACGCATGAAACTCGGCATGTTCGACGATCCGAAAAAAGTGCCGTATACCGACATACCTTACGAAGTCGTAAGCTGCAGGGAACACAGCGACTTCTCCGTGGAAGTGGCGAAGAAGTCCCTGGTATTGCTGAAAAACGAGGGCAACCTCCTGCCGCTGGACAAGAAGAAACTGAAGTCCATTGCCGTCATAGGTCCAAACGCAGACAGCAGGGATGCCCTGGTCGGCAACTATAACGGCACGCCGGACAATTACGTGACCGTGCTCGAAGGTATCAGGAAAGCGGTGGGCGACGATGTGAGGATCTACTACTCCGAAGGCTGCCACCTGTTCAGAGACAGGAGCCAGGGCCTCGCAGCGCCACGCGACAGGTTCGCGGAAGCGCTTGCCTGCGCCGAAAGGGCCGATGTCGTTATCGTGTGTCTCGGCCTTGACGCGACCCTCGAAGGCGAAGAGGGAGATACCGGCAACGAATTCGCCAGCGGCGACAAGCCGGACCTCAACCTCCCCGGCCTGCAGCAGGAACTGCTTGAAAAAGTATATGCCACAGGAAAGCCGATCGTCCTGGTACTCCTGTCAGGCAGCGCCCTGGCTGTCACATGGGCTGACGAGCACATACCGGCGATAGTCCAGGCATGGTACCCGGGCGGCCGCGGCGGCGAAGCTGTCGCAGCGCTGCTGTTCGGCGAGTACAGCCCTTCAGGCAGGCTGCCTGTGACCTTCTACAGGACCACCGAGGAACTGCCGGATTTCCGCGACTACTCGATGAAGAACAGGACATACAGGTACATGGAAAACGAAGCCCTGTACCCGTTCGGGTATGGCCTGAGCTATACCAAATTCGAGTACAGCCCAATAAAAGCTGAAAAGACGGTCATAAATGCCGGTGAAGGATTCACCTGCAGCATCAGGGTCAAAAACATTGGCTCAATGGCTTCTGAGGAGACCGTCCAGCTTTACCTCAAGGACGTCGAGGCCAGCGTGGAAGTGCCGAAGTGGTCTCTCAACGGTATCAGGAAGGTATTCCTCGAGCCCGGCTGCGAGACTGAAGTGACCTTCACGCTGACGCCCAGGCAGATGGCCCTCATCGACAACGAAGGCAGGGCGATCCTTGAGCCCGGCACCTTCGAGGTGTACATCGGCGGCAGCCAGCCGGACGCAAGAAGCATCAAGCTGACAGGCACACCAGTGCAGAAGATCTCCTTCGAGGTCACCGGCGGACCGATGGAACTGGAATATTGATAAGTACCAAATGATCCGGTGGAAAATGCATATCGTGATCTGATCCGAAAACCGGCAGGGCGGCAGGCATGCGTTGGGAGTGCATCGTACCCGACTGCATACCTGCCGCCTTTTTTCGCATTCATTATGGATCATGATGCGAAACAGGGGTGACGGCCAGTCAAATACCAGGGCCGGCGTATAGGTAAGGCCGGATGGTGGCTGGTCGGGCATTGCTGGGTGCAAGTGTTACATATGCGGCAGGGCCATGCAGCTCGAATGAGGCATCAGGAACCACAACCGGCAGCACGGACGCTGCCGGCGCTGGTCCTGAGCCACGGACGGCGAGTGACCTGCGCCCTCATTGGAGCAAATGGGCCTGCACGCAGATGTTCACGAAGCAACCCCAATGCAGACCGGTCACCATTCGGCCTCATTTACTGATACCTGGTACTTGTAGTCCATCATTGTCTTGACTGGCCGTCGCCCCTGTTTCGACTGTACTCAGATCCAATACAGGCCGGCTGGATCCCGACTCATTGCGAACACCACGGGTATCTGCTAATATGATATCGAGGTGCTCTTATGAAACTCGAAGGCCTGCACGAAAAGGAAATATTCACCGGTCCCTATCCCTTCCGCCTGGTGGAAAACACTGCAGACGGGTTCCGGTACCCGATGCACTGGCACAATGCGGCCGAGTTGGTCTACAACGCCGCAGGCACCTGCTGCATCAGTGCCGCAGGATCCGAATACTCGCTGGGAAGCGGCGAACTGTTGCTTATACCCGCGGGAGAGATACACGAGATAATCTCGTGCAGCAAAAACGGGAAAAGGTACTTCATCCAGTTCGACATATCGTCGCTTGACGGTTTCGGCGGCATCAACGACGTCAGGCCTTTCATGGATAAAATCATAAAAATAGGCGCCGGCTACAGTCCGCAGCTGAGAGCTTCAGTCGAAAAGTGTGTTGCAGACCTCATCAGCGAGTACGAAAAGAAGGACTACGCATATGCATTATCTATCAACGCCAGGATATTCGACATCGTAGTGCTGATATCGAGGAGCCAGGCCGGATCTCTCCCGGAGGCCGGAAATGCCCGGAGCAGGACAGTAACCGGACTGAAGCAGATCAACAGGGCATTCGAATACATAGAGAAGAATTATCCCCTGCAAATCACGCTCAAGGACATCTCGCAGGCGGCAGGATTCAGCGAATACTACTTTTCAAGGCTCTTCAAGGAATATACCGGTCAGAGCTTCCTGAACTACCTGAATGCATACAGGGTGAAACAGGCGGCAAAGCTGCTGAAATCCACGGAAAAGACGATACTGGAGATCGCCCTGGATACCGGTTTCAACAGCGTGACCACGTTCAACAGGATATTCAGGAAAATAAAAGGCTGCTCCCCCTCTTACTATCGAAAGGCCGGTATGTGACAGGAGCTTTGCACCATTCTCCTCGATCTTCACAAAATTGTAATATTCCTGTTAAGTAAAATTTACCGTATTGTAACCAAATGCCGCGGCAGTTGTGGGATACTATTAATGGCGGATATTGTGTCTGTTGGGAGGACTCCGTTAAAAGCTGTATTTGCTTCCTCCTCGGGTACAGGCAACAAAGCAGATACAGTGAAGGGGAAGGCCTGTTTGGATGGCTTTCCCCTTATTCATTCGCATTTTTGCAAATCTCCCCGCGCCCTATCCTTTTCTGCAGCAGTTCCGATGCGATCAGCATAACCAGCACACATGCCAGGATGTAATACGGGAACAGCCTTATCCCGATAAACGCTGCAAGCTGGCCGAACAGGGGCGCCGATACAGTACCTCCGATATATGCCACCGCCATCTCAAGCCCTACGATGGCCTGTGACACGTCCCTGCCGAACCTGTTCGGAGTTTCGTGGAGCATTGCAGGAAAAACGGGAGCAGTGCCAAGGCCGATCATTACGATGCCGATGACGGAAAAAACGGCAGGCAGCGGCAGGATGATCAGCAAGGCTCCTGCCACGCACGTGAGCTGGCCCCACCTTATCAGCAGCGGGCTTTTTACCTTCATCGATATGAACCCTGATATGAGCCTTCCTACAGTGATCCCGCCGTAAAAGCACGAAGCGACTGTTGCCGCGTCGGCAGCGGAAAACCCGTGGTACAGTGAAAGGTAGCTGCTGCACCACAGTCCCGTGGTGGATTCGGTGGCGCTGAAGAATATGAAGCCCAGCATCGCAAGCCCGGCATTAGGAAGCCTCAGCGCCTCCCGGTTCGTTATGTATACGGTTTTGCCGTCGTCGGCGGGACTGCTGCTGTCAGCACCATTTTCCCACAGTCCCAGCGTGGCAAAAAGCACGGCCACGAGAACGGCCTGTATGATGGAAATAGTGAGATATCCATATCGCCATCCGTTTTGTGCCGCAATATGATAAGCCATTATCATCGGACCGACGGTGGCGCCTATCCCCCAGAAACTGTGGAGCCAGTTCATATGGCTCGATTCGTAGTGAAGAGCTACGTAGTTGTTCAGTCCCGCATCGATGCTTCCCGCCCCAAGCCCAAGCGGAACGGCCATAAGGAACAGGAACCACACCGACGGGGCATACGCAAAACCAAGCAAAGCGACTGCTGTCATTGCGACGCTGACAACAGTCACCTTCCCCGTTTTGAACCTGGTAATGATCCTGTTAGAGAATAAGCTTGATATTATCGTGCATACACTGATCGTCATGGCGAGCCAGCCGGCTGTCGGCACAGGCGCACCAAGCTCCGCCCTTATCGCAGGCCAGGCGGTCCCGAGAAGCTGTCTCTTATACACATCTAGCGCTGCCGGCGACCAAGGTAGTGTGAATC
>DGEQ01000047.1:0-2798 GCA_002386045.1 Hungateiclostridiaceae bacterium UBA3922
TTGGTCTCGGTTTCCTTTGATTGCTGCTCTATCTGTTTATATAGCTGCTTGAGTTCCAATGCCGCATTGATCATAAGCACGGTAAGGAAAACAAGCATGCCCGCCTCGGAAACTATGTTGTCTTTCTGCTGCTGTGAAGTGTTGTAAAAGAATAAGAATGTATCCATCAAACCGGAGATGCCGAGGGCGAGGATGCCAATGATCAGTATACGGGCGCTCTTCTTCCCGGCAATGATCGACCTTACGGTCGCATATACGCCGATGAGCACTGTTGCAGCGAACATAAAAGTGAACACCCTGACGGAATACAGGACGGAAACGAGACCCAGAAAATCCAGGGCAAATGCTGCTACCGCGAATATTGCATGCAGCATCGCCTGTATCCTCATAAGCCTGGCGTAGCTGGTGTTCTCCACTATGTAATTGCGCTCTACAAATAGCAGGAGAAACACTGGCGCAAGGTAGACAAAGAAGTTGGCCGCGTATGTCATCGAAACCGGGGCTGGCGTAAAAAGCTGGATCAGGTTGCATTCCATGAGCAGCCAGCCACCGATGAAAACAGAACCGAGTCCGAGATAAATATCGCTGTTCCTCCTGTACAGGGACAGCACCTGGATCATGATTATGGCCAGCCCCAGAAAAATGCACAAACTGCCGATCAACAGCGTCGATATGTTCATTTTGAAGATGTCTATGTATATGGCTGCCCTGTGGCCGACGAAAGCCTGCGTAAGATAGCCTGTCATATGAGGGAAAGGGGAGCTGGCCCTGATATAAACAGTCTTGCCCGCGAAATCATCCGGCAGATCGATAAAGTGCCATATGCTGCCCGGCGTCCGGACAGTTTCCGATATACTGTGAGTACCGTAGCTGTAGATCAGACGGTCTTCCAGGTATACCTCCACTGTATTTTGAGTGACCCTTAACCCGAAGGTCGCGTGATCCATATCGAGAACCGGCAGTACAGCTTTTATCCATATAGATCTGTATCTGCCGCTGTTGGCCGGCCTTCCCGGGAATTCATAGTCTGTCCAGCCGCCGTCGTCATAAGACTTGTCCATCCAAAGGAACCGACCGTCAGCCTCCACCGGCGAGTCGCCCCACCGGTACTGCCAGTTGTTCAGTCTGAATGTCTTGTCATGATAATAAGGCGAAGGGATTTCCGAGATAAGCTCTTTATTGAGTTTTGCCACAAAGATCACACCGAAAGTGATCGCTGCCGCGGCTGCGATAAAGGCGGCCGCATATATGACAGATTTTCTTAAGCGAAACATTTTACCACCATATGTACATCCGTATAAGCACTATCCATTATAATACCATATTTCACAGAGAAATAAAGCATATAAAAATGAACTTGCTAATAAGAATGAGACAGGGGTTTTTGCGAGGNNTTCGCAAGCGGTGCCGTCATCCTTACGGCTGCCGGACTGGCAGCCAGGATGCTCGGATTCGTGTACAGGGTATACCTGTCCAACCTCATAGGCGCGGAAGGGATAGGCCTTTATGAACTCGTCATACCGGTCTACACCGCAGTAGTGCTGACCGTAACTTCCGGCATCACCATAGCCGTATCGAAAATGGTCGCCGAACGGAATGCCAGGTCGGATCCGGCCGGTTCGGGCAGGGTGACGGTGTGCGCCATCTGGCTCGCGGTCGGGGCCGGGCTGCTGGTCTCCGTCGTGATCTCGCTCAACGCCGGCAGCTTCGCAGTGAAGATACTGGGGGACGAGCGGACACTGGGCGCATTGCAGGTGCTGGTCCCGTGCCTTCCCGCCGTCGTGGCCGCATCGGCGCTTAAGGGATATTTCTACGGGATGCAGCAGGTGGTGCCCACCGCTGTTTCGCAGGTAGCCGAGCAGGCCGTCAAGTTCCTGGTACTTATGCTGGCAGCGGAAGCGATCCTTGAAAAGGGCGCCGGATACGCCTGCACTATAGCGGTTTTTGCCACCGCGGCAGGCGAAATGTCCAACATGCTCATCCTCCTGGGCGTGTTCAGGATCCGCGCACGCAGGATGGCAGGACACAGCATGCGGGGACGGTCCGCCTGCCATGGAGCAGGGGGACAGTCCTTCAGTGATGCCACAGGGGGACGGTCCTTTGGCCGCGGGCCGGGAAGGTGGTTGCCCGTCCGCAGAGCAGGGGGACAGTCCTCCTCGAAAGAAGTGCGGCTTACCCGTCCGGGGATGAGGGAAGCGGCCTCATGCCGCAGGATAAAAGGGACGCCTTCCCGCCTTGCGATCATGAAAGTACTGCTCAGGGTGGCCGTGCCCATATCGGCCAACAGGATGATCATTTCGACGCTGGCGGCGGCCGAATACATCCTGATACCTGTGATGCTGGCATACGGCGGCATGAACGAAAAGAGCAGCATGGAGGTTTTCGGGCGGCTCACCGGCATGGCGCTGCCGCTGGTGATGTTCCCGTCCATCGTGACGAACTCCATTGCTACGACGCTCGTCCCCGCGTTGTCGGAGTCCGCCGCCCTCAAAAGGTACAGGACACTGAACCGCCAGATATCCAGGTCGATACAGGCTACATTCATCATCGGCATCGTTTTTGCATCGCTGCTCATATGCTTTTCCGAGGAGATCGGCTCACTCGTGTACAGGCAGGAAAGGATAGGCGACCTGCTGTTCATGCTGTCGTTCGGATGCATTTTCATATACCTGCAGCAGACGCTGACCGGCGTCCTCAACGGTCTGGGGAAGCAGGGCATCCTGCTGAGGAACACGGTTATCGGTTCAGTTATCAGGATAGCCGTCATCTGCATCCTCATGCCCGTATTCGGGATCAGG
>DGEQ01000047.1:2875-6113 GCA_002386045.1 Hungateiclostridiaceae bacterium UBA3922
CTGCTCACGGAATGCCTGGATCTCATTGAGATCAACAAAATGACCGGCCTGGTCATCGACCTGAGGGAATGGCTCGTGAAACCGGGGCTGGCAGGCTTCCTCATGGTCTCCTCTGGCAGGTATATCTATCATTTTTTCGAGATGTTCCATTTGGGCGACATACTTACCACGCTGCTTTCCGTGGCCGTTAACGTTATGTTTTCCGGCGTGCTGCTGATGGCTGCAGGGCTGCTCGATGTCCGTGAAGCTTTAAGCATGGTCGGCATCGATGTGAAAAAGAAAACAGGCAAAAAATGAAGAGAGAGTGAGAAACAGGCAGATAATTCAAAATATGCAGGGTTTTCCACGGCAGAAGGTCAAAGAAAGTCAAAATCAAATTTGCATTTCGCACAAAAAAGGATTACAATAAAATCGAAACGAAGGTCAAAGAAAGTCAAAGACAAAACAATAACAAAAATCCAGGCAAGCAGGACAGCCGCGTATGAGCGGTCTGACGATACATAGGACAAAACGTTGGGATACAAAATAAAATTTGAGATGCTTCGTTTCAGGAAGCAGAAGAAAATACGGGAATACATCATTTTATGTCAACGATCATAATATGGACTGAGTTGATGCAACGGGCTGAAAGAATGGTCAAAGCCCTGCAAAATATATGAAAAATTATCGGAGGTGGTTATATGTTCGGATTGGTACCGTTCAACAGGAGAAACAGCTTATCGTCAAGAAGGGATATCCGCAGCATCGACAGCTTCTTTGACAACTTCTTCAACGATACGTTCGCAGGATTCTTCACGACAGTGAACCCGATCAGGGCAGACATCAGGGAGACCGACAAGGAATACATCATCGAGGCCGACCTGCCGGGCGTGAGGAAGGAGGACATCAGGCTCGAGCTTGAAGACGGCATCCTTACGCTGGGAGTGGAGCAGAACGAGCAAATCAACGAGGAAAGCGAGAACTACATCCGCAGGGAAAGGAGGTACGGCTCTTACTGCAGGAGCTTCAGGGTCGACGGAGTCAGGGAGGACAAGGTGTCCGCCAAATACGAGAACGGAGTGCTTACCGTGAAACTCCCGAAGACCGAGGTTTCGAAGCCGAAGTCCCGCAGGATCGACATCAACTGACCGGCAGCTTTTGACCTGCATTGGATGCCGGACTTGCCGGACCAGGGTCAACGGACCGGCTGCGGTCCGCGCAGCGGCTGCAAGCATGCCGTAACCGCCGGCCGATCTTTCCGGCCGGATCATCCGGCCACTTGGGCTGATGCCGGCTCCTTCGGCTGATGCCGGCCGGATGGACCGACATCCATTACATCTCGAAACAAGTGAAAAACGATCCCCTTAACGATAAAAAGCCGGTGTATGCTATCCCCCTCATATGCCGGCTGTTTTTTGCCTTGCCGCTCAGAACTGCGGCACCTGGATTTTCAGGTCTGACCCTTTTTCCGGGACAGACAACCGTATTTTCAGGTCTGACCCATTCGGGTCTCAATCGGCGGCGTTTTCGGCTGCATTTCCCGTCGTGCTCCCGCAAACCAGTTCACTACCTTTATTCCTGTTCATTATCCTGACGATCACGAGGATAACAGCGATGTTTATCCAAAACAGCTGCATTATACGCGTGAAGAACCACACATGGTCGGCGAGGCCCATCGCCAGCAGGCCGGCGATGCCTGACAGGGCAGCGAACATCACGTTGTTCAGTGCGGGATCCTTCTTTTTAATCATGGCTTCGAACGTATTGCGGACCATCCTTAATATCATCAGCAGGAACGTCAGGATCGCGGCAATACCGGCTTCAAGCCAGAGCTGCAGGTAAAGCACGTGGGTGTGGGCGGCCTTCGTGAGGCCGAATACCTTGTACCTTTCGAAAATCGTGGAGACCACGCCGGGGCCAAGGCCGACGCCCGTCAGCCAGTAGTCCTTCAGCATAGGTATCGCCGAAGCCAGGATCTTTCCCCTGTAGTCAGTGGACTGGTCACCGCGGAATATCGTCATGATCCTGTTGTATATCGGTGCCGGCAGCAACTGCAGGGCTATGAGGCCCAGCACGATCATCACCGGTATGAACTTTATGTTCCAGAAGAAAACGAACACCACCGCGGCACCCGCCACGGAGACCCATGCGCCCCTGGAGCCCGTTTTGAACAGCACGAGCAGCACAGGCGCAAGCATGGCCAGCCACGCCGCCTTTCTCAGCAGCGTTTTTTCATTCAGTATTATCGCTGCGAAAAACGGTATCGTAAGGACCAGCAGTTCGCCGTAGACATTGGCGTTGCCCATGGTGGAGTAGACCCTGCCGCCCAGGTCGGGATTCAGCGCCAGGTCGGTGGTCGACGGATCGACGGCTATGCCGATGACTTTCCACTGGTATATGCCGTAAAGTGCCGTAAGGAACGTGCCGAAGGCGATGGACTTGACAAGCATGTATACTTTCTGTGACGAATCGACAGCACTGACGATCACCGCCAGGAATACGAACGCAACGATATAGTGCACGAGATACTTCAGGCTGTCAACGGTGAAAAGAGACGTAGCCGCTGCCACCGCCAGGCTTGCGAAAAACAGCCATATCGAATAGTCGATTGCCGGAGTATCGATAACACTTTCCTGTTTTCGCATGAGCCTGATGAACAGGAGAGCTGTGAGGCCGACCGCCATGGCGACGGCGTACCCGTTCCGCCAGATGTGGTGCGGAACGATCATGAACAGGACCAGGGCCAGGCCGATGACCATGTGCATGTTGTCGGCCAGGTACCCCAAAAACCTGAATACCATGCTGCTTTCAAACACGTTTCGCCACCTGTTGTAGGCTGCTTTCAGCAGTTTCCCCGGGAAATTGGCGATAAGGTGGATGAAACGGAGAACACGGCTCTCAGCCCAGCTTTGCTGGGATTTGTCGGGTCCCCTGAAATACGAGACGACCAGGCTGCTTTCAATTGTGTTCCTGAAAAATCCCTTCATTTCGATCATCCTCAATCAACAGCTTGACCGGTGGTTCGACCGGCATACCGGCCGGCATTTGCGCAGAGGGCGGTCCGAGCGGTGTCTGCCCGATCCGCCATCATTGGCCTGCTCATATTAGCCGATGGCCTTCGACCAGCATCATCCTGGCTGGCGGCCTTCAGCCGGCCTCATCTTAACAGCCGGCCTTCAGTTGGCCACATATCAACAGGAGGCCTCCAGTCAGCATCATCTTAGCCGGTAGCCTTCAGTTGGCTCCATCTCAACAGGCG
>DGEQ01000047.1:6329-8232 GCA_002386045.1 Hungateiclostridiaceae bacterium UBA3922
GGCCTTCAGCCGGTCTCCTCTCAATCGGACGCCTTTTCGATGCCGGATATCCTGCCGTCCTTGAGGTAGCTGTTGCCTGCATAAAGTGAAATCGTCTGCCCCACGTAATATACCGACTTGTCGATGGAAACGCCGTTATCGGTGATCGTACCGTACGCCTCCATGGTCAGCGTGAGCGAAGAGTAGCCCTCCCTCGGCGAAGCGACGAATTCTCCGCTGTCCTTGTTCGCCCAGAAGATGGAATCGCCGCGTTCTATGTCTATGACCTTGCCGAAACTGGAATTCTGGATCTGCTCCCTCACCGGATCGCCGGGCTTTATGGCGTCAATGGTGCAGTCGGGAGTGTTCTCCATGAAGTAGGTGATGATTATCTTCTCCCTGGCCGCCGCGGGAGCGCCCACCCTGGCCTTCGTGAACTTGCCGGACATGCCGGCGATGCCTATTGCCGCTATCGCGATTATCGCTATCGTTATCCAGAAGGATCTTTTCATTAACATGCTATCCATCCCACCTTATCACTTGATTTGCTCCGCGCTTTCTATCCGTGCGTAGAAAGCCGATTTGCCGACCCTGACCACGTAGAACTGGCCGACATAGTATTTGGAGCCTCCTATGGTGATGCCGGAAGGTCCGACCTTTCCCGGCGCCTCCATTACCAGCCTGACGGAAACATATCCTTCCCTCTCCGTCATGACCTGCCTGCCTTCCTGGTCGGCTCCCCAGTTGATCGGTCCACTGACCTCGATGTCGACCAGTTTGCCGAAGCTGGTGTTCTGGAACTGCTCCGTCACCGGATCTCCTATATTGACGTTTTGTGGTGTGAATTCGTTGACCTCTTCCTGGAACATCGTCAGCAGTATTTTTTCTTCCGGGGCTGCTGTCTTTTCGGGCGAGAACACTCCTGCACGGTACAGGACGAACAGGGCCGCAGCCAGCAGTATCACGAGGAAAGAAAGGTCTAATATGTTTATCCTGCCGAACAGTTTCCCGTTTTTGTCGATCATCCTTTTCTCACTTCCTGCTCATTTCATAAAGATTATATGTTTCGGCGGCGGTCTTATCAAGGCTGAACCGTTCCCTGACCACCTTCAGCCCGTTGTCCGCATACTGTCTCCTCAGTTGGCTGTCGTTTATCAGCAGGGCGATGCTTTCTGCGTAGCCCTGCACATCCCCGTACCTGACGAGGATCCCGTTTTGTCCGCCGTCATTTACGATCTCGGAGGTGCCGCCGCTGTCGGTCGTTATCACAGGCAGCCCGGCGGCCATCGCTTCGAGGATGGCTATGCCGAGGGCCTCGTACTGCGAATGCGCAATAAATATGTCCGAATCTTTCAGCAACTCCCTGACGTTGTTAACGTAGCCGGGGAAAATGATTTCATCCAGGAGGCCGTGCATCTTTGCCTTTTCAACCATGGCTCCATGCAGCGGACCGCTGCCCGCCAGCACGAACCTGTACTTTTTCCCCGTGAGGCCGAGAGCGCTCCTGTTTTGCTTCATGTATGCTATAACGTCGATGATGAAATCGTGTCCTTTTTCCGGGGAAAACCTTGATACGGAGGTGATGAGCATGTCTTCCTCTGAAATCCCGGCTTCCTTCCTGAAGATGGCGGCAACGGAACAGTCCCATTCTGCAGGGTCCACCCCGTTGTATATCAGTTTTATCCTGTTTTCATCTATACCTTCTTTGATGAGCCTGTCCCTCACGCGGGCACTTACAGCGATGATACGGCTGTTGAACCTGGTGAAGAGCCTGTTGGCCAGCACGACCGGCCAGGAGTTTTCGAAAAGCATGTGCCTCGTGTTTATTATGCCGACGCGGTTTCCCGCTATCCTGGACAGCACGCTCACATAATTCTCCCTCAGGAAATGTGTGTGGATAACGTCGATCGAAAGCTGCCTGCAA
>DGEQ01000025.1 GCA_002386045.1 Hungateiclostridiaceae bacterium UBA3922
AGTCCCGCGATCGTTCCTGGCTGCATGGTCAAGCAGGTACTTTCCGGAAAGGAGCACTTTTCCTTTCATAACCTTCATGGCGGTTTCCTCTGCTTCTTTCTCGCCGACATCGCTCCGGACCTCATCCGCAGTCAACGCGGAATACTCCGCAGTTCCGGCAGTGTATATGAATCCGTCGGCACCTGTGAATTCAATCATTCCTGCAGAATTTACAAACAGAACACCATCCCCGGGTGAAGAACCGTCCCCTGGTACTTCGCTGCCCTGTACTTCATATTCAGCTCCCAAAAGCCTGTGAGCTATGTTTTCCCTGTCAAGTTCGCTTTTTATGTACACAAGCCTGTTGCCGCCGCCCGGCTTCGAAGGGATATCACATTCGAGCACGACACCCCGCTGCTCCAGTATCAGCCTGGTGTTTTCGAGGGTGTCCCTGTTGGCGGCCTGGCTGCTTCGGAATATCAGCGTGTTCACGAACAGGAAGACATTGAAGGCAAGCAGCAGGGCGATGATCACGTTTTTAGCTCTCGATGTATCCATGCATCATTCTCCCTCTTCGGCGACCATGTCGAGGTAGACCCTGAACCTTTCATTCGCCGTTATTATCAGCGCAGGTTCAAGCACCGTGTCCTGGCTGCTGCGGATATAATAGCCCGTATCGATATCCGATATGTTCAGATTGCGCCAGAGGATGCCCTCCTTCGCCATCAGCTCAAGCAGCCGGTCATTGTATTTGCGCGTGTTTTCGACCCTGAAACTCCTTATGAGCCAGTCACATTCCAGCACCCGCCTGCCGTCGGCGAGTATCCTTATCGCATGCTCCAGCTTCCTGCCGCTTCCGTCCTTCATGTCATATTCCGTTCTGACCGTCAACCCGTCCACCTGGTAGTCAAATCCAAACTCATATATGCCGCCGGCCTTTCTCTCAACAGACGACAGAATGATCTCCGTATCCGGCCCCTTCAGCATATCCGCCCCGGCAATGAACTTATATGCGTTCATAAGCGCTTCGCCCGCTCTTGTCCCGCTCGTGTCGGCGCTTCCGAGATAACGGTAGGTGAGATATCCGTCGGAATAATACCTGTATATGTTGCTCCCATATGTATACTGGATCATATCGTCGTTATATGTGTACTTGTTGTACCTGCCCTCTTCTTCCCCAAGAATGGCTTTCGCCAGCGCTTCCTCGTTCTCCGCCGCAGCAGGCAGATGCGCTGACAATATTTTATACGGCCAGTATCTTGGCGAAGAAACCACGTAGAAAACATCAGGCTCATCATCAGGTTTGTTCAGCCTGCTTCCGGCCAGGGTCTTGTATTTACGGTATTTGCTCTTGCTGCCCTCCTCCAGCTTTATGATCACGTTCTGAAGGTTGACAGCCTGTTCATACCTGATCTGGGGAGTGCTGTATACGGCACCGTCATCCCCGCGGATATAGAATGTCCCGGTGTCTTCACGTACTATATCTTTTTTGACCACCAGTTTGCTGAAACGCGGTATATCCTGCACAGGACTTCCTGTCCCGAGAAACCATCCCAGGAGCCCGGGTTCCATGGAAAATCCAAAGTCGACGATGATGCCTCTCCGGGTGATGATGTCTTCCCATTTTTCATCTGTTGCTTTCAGTTCCACGTTGCCGGTGAGGATCTTGCTCAGTCCGGCAGTGACTTCATTGAAAAATTTCCAATAGTGGGCATGGTCATCGGAGAGTATCCAATAATCATTCCCTCCATTGGAAATCGCCAGCCTGCCGGGTATGAACAGCTTCTCTCTTATGGCTTGATTGCTGACCTGGATATCTTTGCTGAAAAAAGTCGATAAAAAACTAAAAGGCGTCCCCTGGTTCTGATAGCTCCAAAGGATCCCTACCTGCAAAAGCCCTGTGATGATCAGTACAAAAATCAAGACCGCTTTCAGTCTTTCCTTCAGTTCACGGCTCATTTAAGCCCCCGTTGCTCTGCGCATTACTTGCCGGTGACCCAGTCTATTATCTGTTTTCCGGTCCTCCTGAAGCGGTTCCACCAGGTGTCTCTGTAGACGGTGACCGAAATCGGCGTATACTGGACAAGCTCAGGATCTTTCTCAGAGGTCCTGTATGCTATGAGCAGCAGATTGTATTCGCCGGGTTCAAGTTCGAGTTCGGTCGACATCGCGCCCGAACTGGCGTCGATAGCCTGATCACCGTCGGGAAGCTCTATCAGTTCGTATACGCCCGACTCTTTGTTCAGCATCGCTATCAGCATCTCGGCATCCGTGTATTCTGTCTCGCCTGAGATCTCAAAAGTCGTTTCGTAGGTGGTGATGCTTCCCTCGATATTTTCAGGCTTCTTTATGGTGATTATGAATTGCCCGTTGTTCACAGGCTTGCCCGCTTTGAGTACTTTCATGATGGCTGCCCGGAATGCCGCATCCGGGTCTTCTTTCCTGTCGGCACTGCCTGTTTTGTCTGCGCCGGCGACGGCTTCCCCATCCGCGGCGACCGGAGCAGCAACAGCATCACCCGTGCCGTCATTCTTCGCACCTGCATATGACCCGGCCTGGCTTCCGCCGTCCTTTTGAGCACTTCCTGAAGGCATACCCGCGGGCACATTTGCAGGAGGATACACGGACGTGCCCGGCGCAGGATTCGTGTACGTCCTGGCAGGTGTGCCGGTATCTCCCGTACCTTCGGGATTTCCCGCGTAAGCCACCGATGCGGCGGCTACGAATATGAGCAATACTATGAAAACTATACCCAGTTTTTTGATCATTGGCGATATCTCCCAACTGCATGGCCGCTTTGGGCCGCAGGTAATCTCATTTTAGTCAGCTTAATTATACAGAAATACTGTTACAGAAATATTACATGCCATTTAAGATTAAATTACATAAAAATCCCTCAAAAAGCGCTATTTTACTGGCTTGTCTGCCTCACGGGAAGCCTGACCGTGACCTCCGTGCCGACGCCTACTTTACTGCTTATGTTAATCGAGCCTTTATGGGCTTCAATTATTTCCCTCGCAATGGAAAGGCCGAGCCCCGTGCCGCCCATCTCCCTTGAACGGGCCTTGTCCACCCGGTAGAACCTTTCGAATATCCTTTCGATATCTTCTTCGGGTATGCCTATGCCCGAGTCCGTGACCTTGAAATATACGTCGTTGTATATCCTGCCGACGTACACCGTGATGTTGCCCCCCTCAGGCGTATATTTCACGGCATTGCCGATAATGTTGAACGCCACCTGCTCGAGCCTCCCGTAATCTCCCTCTATCTCGGGTATCTCGTTCAGTACATAGCACTCGATGGTCTGGCGCCTGGCGTCCACTTCGATCCTCATCCTTTCGACGCAGCTCTTTACCAGGTCGACAAGGGACATCTTTTCGAAATTCCACTTGGTCTGCTGGTAATCAAGGCTCGACAGCTGCAGCAG
>DGEQ01000104.1:0-1081 GCA_002386045.1 Hungateiclostridiaceae bacterium UBA3922
GCCTATGACGCGCTCGAAACGGGAGGAACGATGCCGGCCGTGCTGAACGGGGCCAACGAAGCCGCGGTAAAGCTGTTCCTCGAAGGGAAGATCGGCTTCTGTGACATCCCGCGGTCCATTGAAGAGGCGATGATGAAACATGTGGTGAATACATCGCCGGGGCTTGATGATATAATAGAAGCAGACAGGTGGGCGAAAAGATTGGTTGGTGAAATGGCATGTACCTGATACTGGCTATACTGGCTTTCAATATAATCGTCATAGTGCATGAACTCGGACATTTCCTTGCCGCAAGGATGATGGGCATCGGGGTGCTGGAGTTTTCTCTTTTCGTGGGGCCTAAACTGTTCAGTATAAAACGGGTCGGCACGACGTATTCATTGAGATTGTTCCCCATACTTGCGTATGTCAAGCTCGAAGGGGACGACGACGATTCAAACAGCGAAAGTGCTTTCCAGAACAAGCCGAAATATGCCAGGGCATTCACGATGATAGCCGGACCGCTGGCGAACCTGCTTCTGGCCGCTGTCCTGCTGACGGGGTATTTTACCGTCCAGGGATACCAGACCACGAGGGTAGGCCGTGTGGGCGAAAACTCTCCTGCTTCTGCCGCAGGGCTGCAGAAAGGGGACAGGATAGTATCGTACGGCGGCAAAAGGACCTATGTCCCGATGGATGTCATACAGTTCCTGTACATTACCGGGGGCGAACCGGTGACGATCGGGTATAAAAGGGATGGGAAACTGCTCAGCGGGGAGCTGAGACCCGTATACCACCCGGAAACTTCCACCCCGATGATAGGAGTGGTAGTGGACCTGACAAACCCTGAAGGATCCAACGTACTCAAAGAAATCAACAGCGGATCTCCCGCAGATAAGGCGGGCCTCCTTGCCGGCGACAGGATAATCGCCGTAAACGGAACTGAAGTGGGCTCCTACGAGGAACTTGTCGGGCTTATTGCGAAAAACGGCATGAATGAACTGGAAATAACGGTCCTGAGGAACGGGAAGGAGTTCAGCACGGCGCTGACGCCGGTGGAAGTGAAGACCGGTGAATGGTATGAAGTCGGTCTAGAGTTTGA
>DGEQ01000104.1:1316-19891 GCA_002386045.1 Hungateiclostridiaceae bacterium UBA3922
GGCTCCTGCTTATCGGCGTGGAGGCGGTCAGGGGGAAGCCGCTGAGCCCGGAGAAGGAATCCATAATATCGCTGGCAGGGTTCATCATAATAATCCTGCTGGGCATATATATAGCGTACAATGATATCCTGAGACTTGTGGTCGGCTGACCGGGAGTTGTGCGCTCGGCAGCCCGGACGGGAGGATGGATGGGATAGTAAGGAAAAAGACGAGGAAAATCCGCATCGGGGATATTTATATAGGCGGTGATGCGCCTGTCGCAGTACAGTCGATGACCAACACCGATACCAGGGATGTCGCCTCCACGGTCGCCCAGATAAAGAGGCTGGAGGAAGCCGGATGCGACATCGTAAGGGTCGCCGTGCCCGACATCGAAGCCGCGAAGGCGCTCAGGAGCATCAAAAGATCGATCCGGATACCGCTTGTTGCAGATATCCATTTCGACTTCAGGCTTGCCCTGGCAAGCATCGAAAACGGCGCCGACAAGATAAGGATCAATCCGGGCAACATCGGCGGGGCCGACAGGGTGAAGAAAGTCGTGGAAGCGGCCAGGACAAGGGGCATCCCCATCAGGATCGGCGTGAATTCGGGGTCCCTTGAGAAACCGATACTGGCAAAATACGGCGGGGTGACTCCCGAAGCCATGGTGGAAAGCGCGATGGGGCATATAAGGATGCTCGAAGACCTTGAGTTCGGGGATATAGTCGTTTCCCTGAAAGCGTCGAACGTGCCCGTGACCATAGGATCATACAGGCTCATGTCGCAGAAGACAGATTATCCGCTGCATATTGGCGTGACGGAGGCAGGAACGGTTTTCTCAGGCATGGTGAAGTCGGCTGTGGGACTTGGATGCCTCCTGGCGGAAGGTATCGGAGATACGCTGAGGGTATCCCTGACAGGCGATCCGGAGCAGGAGGTGAGAGCGGGGATCGAGATCCTTAAAGCCCTGGAACTGCGCAGAGGAGGAGTTGAACTCATATCCTGCCCCACATGCGGGCGTACCAGGATCGACCTGGTAAGGATAGCCAATGAAGTTGAAAAAAGGCTTGCCGGATACAGCAAACCGATCAAAGTCGCAGTCATGGGCTGCGCAGTCAACGGTCCCGGCGAAGCCCGCGAAGCCGACATCGGCATCGCCGGAGGCGACGGGGAAGCATTGCTGTTCAGGAAAGGCAGGATCATAAGGAAGGTCCCCCAGGAGCGCATCGTGGATGAACTCCTGGAAGAGATAGAGAAAATGCAGATAACCTGATAACTTGCATCATGATTTTACATCAACTTACAAAAGGGGATCTGTCAGATGTCGGAGACGGCAATAAACAAAAGATTTACAGAAGTATTGGACGGCCTGGAGCTGGATGGAGCGGTATCGGGTTTTTTCCGAGAAGTAAGGATCGACAGCATCAGGATCTATAAAAAAACAGAGAAATTGGTGATCAAAGCTTCTGCAGACAGGCTCATACCTGTTCAGGCAATGGAACAGGCAGAGACCGCGCTGTCGGAAGCTTTTTCGCTGGATGTGGAAATACAGGTACGCTTCGTGATCGACCGGCCGCTTTCGGATATACTTGAGGAATACCGTGAAAGCATACTGTATGCTGCCAATTCCAGGGTCGCCCTGAGCAGGGGCATCCTTGACGGATGCACCTGGGAACTCGCAGGCGACAGGCTGGAGATCATGCTTGCGACAAAAGGCAGCGATATATTGAAATCACACGGATGTGACAGGATCATCGAAGAGATAGTCGAAAACTCCTTCGGGCAAAAGATCACCGTGGATTTCCATGACCGCAGGCTGGACGAGGAATTCAAGGAAGAATACAATGAATTCAAGGAAAATGAACAGGCGCGCATCAGGAGCCTGCTGACGGCCAAAGAAGAGCAGGCGGCCAGGCAAAGGAAAAAAAGGAAGGCAAACACGGATGATTCCGGTGTGGCAGATATAGTCATCGGTAAAAACTTCAGCGACAGCCTGATGAAGATGAGCGAAGTGACGCCGGATTCTGGCAGGGTAGCCATCTGCGGGGACGTACTGAACGTCGAATTCAGGGAGGTCCGCGGCAAGTACCTGTGCATGTTCGACATGACCGACTATACCGGTTCCCTGACCGTGAAACTGTTCGTGCAGAAGGATGACCGCGATATCATGGAAGAACACATAAAACGGGGCGTACATCTGAAGGTAAGAGGGGACGCCCAGTATGACAGGTTCTCGAAAGACCTGACGGTGATGGCTTCAGATATAATCCTTCTGAGGAAGGATGAAAGGACGGACGATGCGGAGACCAAAAGGGTCGAACTCCACCTGCACACACAGATGAGCGCGATGGATGCCGTCACGCCCGTGGAGAAACTGGTGGAAAGGGCGGCTCAATGGGGCCACAGGGCCATAGCGGTCACCGACCACGGCGTCGTCCAGGCGTACCCGGACGCATACAGCGCAGGAAAGAAACATAACGTAAAAATCATATACGGAGTGGAATGTTACCTTGTCAATGACGAAATACCCATAGTGACCGCTGTTGGCGGCGCCGATACGGAACACCGGCTGACCGGAGGTTTCGTGGTATTCGACATAGAGACCACGGGGCTCAATCCTTCCAGGGACGGGATAACGGAGATAGGCGCCGTCAAGGTGGAAAACGGGAAGATCGCCGACCGCTTCAGCACGTTCGTCGACCCCGGGATGCCGATACCGGAACATATCACGAAGCTTACGGGGATCACTGATGCGATGGTTGCCGGCGCTCCCGGGATCAGCCGGGCTGTAGGGGATTTCCTGGATTTTGCCGCCGGATTGCCGCTAGTTGCGCACAACGCATCATTCGATACCGGTTTCATAAGGCACCATGCAAGGCAGTGCGGAATAGAGTTCAGCAATACGATCGTGGACACGCTGCAGCTCAGCAGGAAACTATTCCCGGAACTCAACAGGCATAAGCTGGACATCGTGGCAAAACACCTGGGCGTTTCCCTGAAAAACCATCACAGGGCCGTTGACGATGCCCAGGCGACCGCGGAGATATTCATAAAGTGCCTTGAGATCCTGGTGGATAAGGGAGCGGTCACCGTAGGCGATATAGACAGGGTCCTGGCAGGGGAGACCGATCTCAGGAACCTGCCGGCATACCACGCGATACTGCTCGTCAGGGACAGGACCGGACTCAGGAACCTGTACAGGATCATTTCGGAGTCGCACCTGAAGTATTTCTACAAGAAGCCCAGGGTCCCAAGGAGCGTCCTGACCAGATACAGGGACGGCCTCCTGGTCGGCAGTGCATGTGAAGCAGGCGAACTTTACAGGGCGCTCCTTGACGGCGCGAGCGACCAGGAAGCCGAGAAGATCGCAGGGTTTTACGATTACCTGGAAATACAGCCGCTCGGGAACAACGAGCACCTGGTCGAAAGCGGGAATGTACAGGATCACGATATGCTGAAGGAGCTGAACAGGAGGATAGTCCGGCTTGGAGAAAAACTGGACAAGCCTGTCGTTGCCACGTGCGACGTCCATTTCATGGACCCGCAGGACGAAGTGTTCAGGCGCATACTGATGCACGGCCAGGGATATGCCGATGCGGAAAGGCAGGCGCCGCTGTATTTCAGGACCACGGGGGAGATGCTGGAGGAATTCTCCTACCTCGGCGCGGAAAAGGCATATGAAGTCGTTGTCACGAATACGAACCTGGTGGCGGACATGGTGGAGGAAGTGGCGCCGATACCACAGGGCACTTACCCGCCGAAGATCGAAGGAGCCGAGGAAGAAATAGAAAGGCTTACTTATGAAAGGGCACATGAAATTTACGGGGACCCGCTTCCAGGGATCGTCGCCCAAAGGCTTGAAAAAGAACTCAACTCGATCATAAAGAATGGGTTCGCCGTAATGTACCTGATAGCGCAGAAACTGGTGGCAAAATCCAATGAAGACGGATACATAGTCGGTTCAAGAGGGTCCGTGGGTTCTTCGCTGGTGGCCACGATGACCGGGATAACAGAGGTGAATCCTCTGCCGCCGCATTATATTTGTCCCGGATGCAGCCATTCGGAGTTCATAACGGACGGCTCGGTCGGTTCGGGATTCGACCTGCCTGCCCAAAAATGTCCTGAATGCGGCGAAATGATGAAAGGCGACGGTCACGACATACCGTTCGAGACTTTCCTCGGTTTCGACGGGGACAAGGCTCCGGACATCGACCTTAATTTCTCCGGCGAATACCAGGCCAGGGCGCACAAGTACACGGAAGTGCTTTTCGGTAAGGACCATGTCTACAGGGCCGGCACGATAGCCTCCGTAGCGGACAAGACAGCCTATGGATTCGTCAGGAAATACCTTGAGGAAAAAGGCATAACGACTACGAATGCGGAAATAAACAGGCTCGTGGCGGGCTGCACTGGCATAAAGAGGACCACGGGCCAGCATCCGGGCGGCATAATAGTCATACCGGCCGACAGGGATGTCTACGATTTCACGCCGATACAGAGGCCGGCAGACGATACTTCGTCCAATGTGATAACCACGCATTTCGACTTCCATTCGCTGCATGACACGATACTAAAGCTGGATATACTCGGGCACGATGACCCGACCATGCTTAAAATGCTGTGCGACCTTACCGGCGTGGATATAAAGGATGTGCCTGTCAACGACGAAAAGGTGATGCAGTTATTTGTATCCACGGAGCCGCTGGGGATAAAACCCGAGGATATCAACTGCCAGGTCGGCACATTCGCCCTACCTGAATTCGGGACCAGGTTCGTAAGACAGATGCTCCTGGACACAAAGCCGAAGACGTTTTCGGACCTGCTGCAGATAAGCGGCCTTTCACACGGAACGGACGTATGGCTGAACAATGCCCAGGACCTTATAAGGGACGGCGTCTGCACCATATCCGAAGTCATAGGCACGAGGGACAGCATAATGACATACCTTATGTACAAGGGTCTTCCTCCGAAGTCCGCCTTCAAGATAATGGAGGATGTCAGGAAGGGCAGAGGTCTCAAGCCTGAATACGAGGAGGAAATGAAGGCCCATGGCGTTCCCGGGTGGTACATAGAATCCTGCAAGAAAATAAAGTATATGTTCCCCAAGGCCCACGCGGCTGCGTATGTGCTCATGGCGATAAGGATCGGCTGGTTCAAGGTTTATCACCCGCTGGCTTTTTATACCGCGTATTTTACGGTGCGTGCCGACGAATTCGATGCAACGGTCATGGCAGGCGGCAAGAAGAAAGTGGAGAAAATGATAGAGGAACTGGAAAAACAGGGCAATTCCATTTCGGCAAAGGACAGGAATGTGCTTACGATACTTGAGGTCGCCAATGAGATGTATGCAAGGGGCATCGCGTTCCTGCCGGTGGATCTTTACAAATCCGATGCCGTGAAGTTCACTATCCAGGGCAACGGCATCCGGCCGCCGCTCAATTCGCTGCCCGGGCTCGGAGACAATGCCGCCAGGGCTATTGCGGAGGCCCGTGCGCAGGGTGAGTTCGTTTCGGTCGACGACCTGAAAATCAGGGCGAAAGTCAGCAGGAGCGTCATCGAGATACTTCAGCAGAGCGGTTGCCTCGACGGCATTCCTGAAAGCAGCCAGATGAGCTTTTTCTGAGATGCAGCACAAACTGAAATAAAAGGATTGATAAATGCAAATAATAGTGCTATAATACATCGTGGACCAAGTATATCTTTTTTTTGGCAAAGAGTGGGCTTACCCCACTCTTTGTATTTAACAACCGGCCGTGAGTCAGGCCGGAAGGAACGGGGATGGGCGATGGCGAGAAAAAAAGTGGAAGATATCGTTGAGGAACTGGCAGTGCCGGTAGTCGAAGAACTGTCCTTCGAACTGGTGGACGTGGAATACCTGAAGGAAGGCGCCAACTGGTACCTGAGGATATACATAGACAAACCGGGCGGAGTTACCATCGATGACTGCCAGGCCATGAGCGAGAGGATGAGCAATATACTTGACCGGGAGGATCCGATAAAACAGAGCTATATCCTTGAGGTCTCGTCACCCGGCGAAAGACCGCTCAAAAAGGACAGGGACTTCGAGCGCTTCAGGGGCGAGTTCGTGGAGGTCAGGCTTTACCAGCCGCTAAATGGCAAAAAGATATATGAAGGCGAACTGCTGGGTCTGAACGGAGATATCGTGGAGATAAGGACAGATGACGGTGTCATGATGGGATTCGACCGGAAGGATACGGCTCTTGTCAGACGGATCATCCGTTTCTAGAAGGTATATGGAGGTATTACGGGAGGTAAAAATATGAATGCGGAACTGATTCGTGCATTGGATCAACTTGAAAAGGAAAGAGGAATAGAGAAGGAAGTCCTGATCGAGGCAATCGAAGCTGCCCTTGTTTCGGCGTACAAAAAGGATTTCGGCACCTCGCAGGACGTCAGGATATCCATAGATCGTGACACCGGCGAAGTGAAAGTGTTTGCGCTCAAAAAGGTCACGGCAAAACCAATGGATGATAACAGCGAGATATCGCTGGAAGATGCATTGAAGCTGGACAGCAGGTACGAGGAAAACGACATTGCCGAAGTGGAAGTCACACCGAGAAAATTCGGAAGGATCGCCGCCCAGACTGCCAAGAACGTTGTCCTGCAGAGGATACGGGAAACTGAGCGCAACCTGATATTCGAAGAGTATTACAACAAGGAAGGCGATATCGTCACCGGGATAGTCCAGCGCATCGACCGGAGGAACGTGATCATAGATCTCGGGAAAGCCGAAGCGATCATGCTGCCGTCAGAGCAGACCAATGGAGAGGAATACAGGTTCAATGACAGGCTCAAGGTCTATATAGTGGAGGTCAAAAAGACCACCAAGGGTCCGCAGATACTTGTGTCCAGGACGCACCCGGGCCTTGTCAAGAGGCTTTTTGAACTGGAGGTCCCGGAAATCCATGACGGGACAGTCGAAATAAAGAGCATTTCCCGCGAAGCCGGTTCCAGGACCAAAATAGCCGTTTATTCAAAGGATCCGAACGTCGATCCCATCGGCGCATGCGTCGGACAGAGGGGGACGAGGGTGCAGGCGATCGTCGATGAACTCAGGGGCGAGAAGATCGACATAATCAAGTGGAGCAGCGATCCCGAGGAGTATATCTCGAGCAGCCTGAGCCCTGCAAAGGTCGTGCGGGTCGACATCGATGAGGAAACCAGGACGGCAAGGGTCATAGTACCTGACTTCCAGCTTTCGCTGGCGATCGGGAAAGAGGGCCAGAATGCAAGGCTTGCAGCCAGGCTGACCGGCTGGAAGATAGACATAAAGAGCGAATCACAGTACAGGGCTGCAATCGAGCAGCAGATATTCAGCATGGGCGTCAGCGATGACGAAGGAGCCGCCGAAGAAGCGGAAGAGGATTACGAAACGGATAACGCAGAAGAGTACGAAGAAGGTTACGAAGAAGGCTACGAAGAAGGTTACGAAGAAGAGTTCGAAGAGGATCAAGGGGAAAACCCTGAAGAAGATGACGCAGCCGCGTACGACGGAACCGATGATGAGGGCGATACTGGAGAATACGCGGATGAAACCGATCCGGAACAAGACATTGAACCGGAACAGGAGTGAGGCGCTTGAAAAAAAAAAGGATACCGCTGCGCATGTGCATAGGATGCCATGAAATGAAGCCAAAAAAAGAACTTATCAGGATCGTCAGGGACAAGGAAGGCGCGATAAGCGTCGACCCCACGGGCAAGAAATCCGGCAGGGGCGCGTATATCTGCAGGAACGTCGAATGCCTGAGGAGTGCCCGCAAGGGGAAAAAGCTGGAACGGGCTTTCGAAACGCAGGTGGATGATGCGGTATATGCCGCGCTCGAGGAGCAGATGGAGCGAAATGACGGGTAAAAGGATGACGGACAACAGGATATACACTTTCCTGGGACTTGCGGCCAAGGCCGGCAGGCTGATCTCAGGCGACGAGACCTGCGAGGGGGCCGTGAAGAAGGGGAAGGTACGCCTGGTCATCGTGGCGGAGGACGCTTCCGATAACACCAGGAAGAAGTTTGAAGATATATGCGGTTACAGGGATATTGCCATGAGATTTTTTGGGAAAAAGGAGAAACTTGGAAGACATATCGGAAAAAGCATGCGTTCAGTTGTCGCCGTGATCGACGGGAACTTTGCTAAGCGTCTCCAGGAGATGATCGATGAACACGGCAAAGAATATGGGGGTGTATAGATTTGGAAAAAGTCAGAGTATATGAACTGGCAAAGGAATTGAATACAACAAGCAAGAGGCTGATGGAAAAGCTGGCGGAGATCAACATCATAGTGAAAAACCACATGAGCCTTCTTGACGAAAAGGAGCTTGATGCCCTTTACAGGCATATCGGCGTTATCAGGCACGACGAAAAGAAAGAAGATGCGGAAGAGGCAAAACCCGCCCCGGCGGTGCCTGTACAGCCAAGGCCTGAAATAAGGAGAGAAAGGAAAAACGCCCCCCGTATTATAAGGACGACGGAGATAGTTATCAATACTAAAAGCGACAGCGATACTTATGGAAGCGGTCCTGGCAGGGACAGCGCGAAAAACCCCAGGAGCGCCTATATCAGGTCCGATGATTCAAACTCCGGTCTGCTAGCAGGTTTCGTCAGGAAGAGCGGGGACGACTACATCGAGTCACTGCTGGCCGCCAAAAAGCAGGAGGCAGCCAAAAAAGGGCAGGAAACCGCATCAGCCGGAACTGCGGCAAAGACAGGCAGGGAAGTCCCGAAACAGGAGACTAAAGCCGAGGCACAGCAGGAGAAAAAAGAAACTCAGGCAGAACGTGTCCAGGGCCGGAAACCCGGTGCGGAAAAAGAAGCTCCAAAGGAAAGGAAAACAGCCGCGGATACTGCCGATGCGGCCAGGGAGAAAAAAGCAAAGCAGGCTGAAAAACAGCCGGAAGCGAAAAGCAAAGCTGCTGACGCCGGAGCGTCGGTCGAAAAGCCGCGGCCGGGCGATGCAGGTGCTGATACCGACGTAAAAGCAGCGCCTGCGGAGAAAGCGGCCCAGGCCGGCAAAGCTGCAGACAGCGCTGTATCCGGGACACCAAAGACCGGGAAGAGTGCTGCGCCTGCAGCTGAGAAAACCAGGGCGGAAGGGCAGCGGCGCCAGGAATCCAGGACGATGACGGCAAGACCTAAGCAAGGTGCAAAGCCGCAGCCCGAAAAAGGACAGCAGCAGGGAACCAGGCCTGCAGGCGGGTTCAGGACGCCGGCCAGGCAGCTCGACATACCGATACCGGCTGTCCAGAAGGATGAATCCGTTCCGCAGAGAGGCGAGAGCAGGCGCGACCTGCTGAACAAGGACCTGGATAAGGGCGCTAAAAGGGAACAGAGGAAAGAAACTTCCAGGCTGGCCCAGAGCAAACAGGGCAAGAAGATCAAGCCTGCCAATATCGGCCTGCATGAAAAGAAAGGTGTTTCGGAGATCCTGTCCGAGGATTTCCTGTTCGATGATTTTTATGATGATGGCGGCACCAGGAAAAAGAAGGGTAAACAGAAAAAGAGCAGGGAAGAGGCGAAACTTGCGCCTCCGAAGCCGGTGCTCACCACGATCAGGATACCTGAGAGCGTAACGGTGAAGGAACTGGCCGAAGCGCTGAAAAAGACCGCTTCCGAGGTGATCAAGAAACTGATGGGATATGGCGTGATGGCCACCCTCAACCAGGAAGTGGATTTCGATACAGCTGCGATAGTAGCGGATGAGTTCGGTGTAAAGGCTGAGAAAGAGGTCATAGTCAGCGAGGAGGACATCCTGTTCGACGATGAGCCGGACGACCCGGAGAAGCTGGTACCGAGGCCGCCGGTGGTCGTTGTCATGGGCCACGTAGACCACGGAAAAACTTCGCTGCTTGACGCCATAAGGTCCACACATGTGATCGATACCGAGGCAGGAGGCATCACGCAGCATATAGGAGCTTATACAGTCCAGGTCAACGGAAGGAACATCACGTTCCTCGACACACCGGGACATGAGGCTTTCACGGCGATGAGGGCAAGAGGCGCCCAGGTGACCGACATCGCGATACTCGTGGTGGCGGCGGACGACGGCGTGATGCCGCAGACGGTAGAGGCGATAAACCATGCAAAAGCGGCTGATGTGTCGATAATCGTAGCCATAAACAAAATAGACAAACCGGGCGCGAATCCCGAGAAAGTCAAGCAGGACCTGACACAGTACGGGCTTGTGCCCGAAGAGTGGGGCGGAGATGTGATCTGTGTCGAGATATCGGCCAAGAAGAATATTAATATCGACCACCTGCTCGAAATGGTACTGCTGACGGCCGATATACTGGAACTGAAGGCAGATCCCACCAGACAGGCAAAAGGTACGGTCATCGAAGCGAAGCTTGACAAGAACAGGGGCGCGGTTGCCACGCTTTTGGTACAGAGAGGTACACTGAACGTCGGCGATTCCATAATCACCGGGACCACTGTCGGCAGGATCAGGGCCATGACCGACGACAAGGGGAAGGCGATAAAGAGCGCAGGCCCGTCGACGCCGGTGGAAATACTCGGTCTGCCTGAAGTGCCTGTTGCCGGTGAGACGTTCTACGTTGTTACTGATGAAAAGCTTGCCAGGCAGCTGGCGGAAAAGCGCCGGATCAGGCAGCAGGAGGAGCACCAGCACATGGCCGCAAAAGTGTCGCTTGACGACCTGTTCAGGCAGATACAGGAAGGCCAGGTCAAGGAACTCAGCCTGATCGTCAAGGCGGACGTGCAGGGTTCGGTGGAAGCCCTGAAACAGTCGCTCGAAAAGCTGTCCAATGACGAAGTAAGGGTCAAAGTGATACATGGGGCCGTTGGCGGGATCACTGAATCCGATGTGACGTTTGCAGATGTTTCAAATGCCATCATCATCGGGTTCAATGTCAGGCCGATGCCCAATGTTGCCGAAGCTGCAAAGAGAGCAGGTGTCGACATCCGCCTATACAACGTCATATACAATGCCATAGAGGACATACAGGCAGCAATGAAGGGAATGCTCGAACCGACATACAGGGAAGTCGTCCAGGGCCATGCCGAAGTCAGGCAGATATTCAGGATTTCCGGTGTCGGGACCATTGCCGGCTGCTTTGTAACTGACGGAAAGATAACAAGGAACAGCGGTGTCAGGGTCGTCAGGGACGGCATAGTGATACACGAGGGGCACCTTGCGTCCCTGAAGCGATTCAAGGATGACGTCAGGGAAGTGCAGCAGGGCTACGAATGCGGACTTTCCATCGATAGGTTCAATGATATCAAGGAAAACGATATCATCGAATCATTCGTGATGGAAGAGGTAGAACGCTGATGATACCGTTATGACATCAGGCTGGACAGGCGGGTCAAACTGTCTGCCCGGCCTTTTTTAAAAACGGCCGTTCCCGCGGCGGAGAACGGGATGTGAAAGGAGTGGTATCGTGGACAGGACTGACAGGATTTCGGAAGAGATAAAAAGAGAGGTCAGCTTTATAATACAGAATGAACTGAAGGATCCCAGGCTTTCGAAAATGATAAGCGTCACAGCGGTGGAGGTCACGAGGGACCTGAGGTACGCAAAGGTTTACGTAAGCGTCCTTGGAGACGAGAATGACAAGAAAGAGGCAGCCGGCGGACTGAAAAGCGCCGCAGGTTTCATAAGGCGCGAGATAGGACGCCGCATACAACTGCGGTACACGCCGGAAATCCTGTTTGAACTGGATGATTCCATTGAACGCGGGGTATATATAAGTAAACTTATAGATGATACGATCCGGGACAACAGGAGAGGGACAGATGCTTAAAAAGATAGCTGAAGCGCTGGCTGATGCCGGCAATATAGCGATACTGCCTCATATAGCGGCGGACGGGGATGCCATAGGATCGTCCCTCGCCCTTGCGCTCGGACTGTCCGGAGCGGGAAAGGAAGTTTCGGTGCTTCTCGAAGAGCAGGTGCCGCAGATATACGGTTTCCTTCCCGGGCTTGAGATGGCAGGGGTATATGGCGGCGATGGAGGCAAATACGATATTGCCGTCGCGCTGGATTGCGGCGACATCGAAAGGCTCGGCTCCAGGAAGCCCGTTTTTGAAAAGGCCGCCGTAACGGTAAACATCGACCACCACACTACGAATACCGGCTTTGCCATGCTGGACTACGTGGATACGGGGTGCGCCGCGGCGGGCGAGATAATATACAGGCTGTTCGGACTGATGGGCATAGATCCGGGAAAAGATGCGGCAATATGCCTGTACACGGCCATCACATCCGATACAGGCGGCTTCAGGTACAGCAACACGACATCCGCCACGCACATCATCGCCTCCGAACTGCTGAAAAAAGGCATAGATGTGGCGGATATCTCAAGGCGCATATTCGACACCGTTTCCCCAGGCAAGGTAAGGCTGATGGGCGAGGCGGTGAATTCGCTGGAACTGCTTGAAAATGGCAGGATCGCCCTGATGACCGTTTCCTGCGAGGCAATGCGGAGGTCCGGAGCGGCGGACGAGGACACCGACGGGATCATAAACATTGCCAGGAACATCAGCGGGGTCGAAGCAGCTGCTATGCTCAGGGAAATGGAAAATGGCGACATAAAGGTCAATCTGCGGTCGAACAGCTACGTAGACGTCTCGGCTGTCGCATCGAAATACTCTGGCGGCGGTCACATCAAGGCAGCCGGGTTCACGGTCAGGGGCGGGGACCTGGGGAAAGTCAGGGAAATGCTCCTCGAAGACCTGAGAGGGATGCTCTGAAATGGATGGAATAATCAACATTCTCAAACCTCCGGGGATGACGTCCTTTGATGTGGTGGCGCTCCTGCGCGGGCTTATGGGCATAAGGAAAGTCGGCCATACCGGAACGCTCGACCCGATGGCGGCAGGCGTCCTGCCGGTATGTGTCGGGCAAGCGACGAAAGCCGTGGAGTTCCTGGTGGAAAAAGACAAGATCTACCGGGCGGAAATGATCCTCGGCCTCACCACGGATACGCAGGATGTCACGGGCACGGTACTTTCGAGGAAAGAGCCGGAACTGTCGGATGACGACATAATCCGGGCGGTGGCATCGTTCCGCGGCAAATACATGCAGCTTCCGCCGATGTATTCGGCAATAAGGGTCAACGGGAAAAAGCTGTACCAGCTTGCCCGGGAAGGCATCGAAGCCGAACGGTGCAGGCGCGAGGTCGAGATATATTCGGCGGAGGTACTCGATATCAGCAGGAAGGACGGCGTCAGGGTGCTGTTTGAGGTCCACTGCTCGAAGGGTACATATATAAGGACATTGTGTGCCGATATCGGCGACATCCTGGGATGCGGAGGATGCATGTCCTTTTTGCTCAGGCTCAGGGCCGGCCCCTTCGGCATTTCCGATTCTGTGACTCTCGAGGAACTTTTCCGGAGAAAGGAAGAAGGCACCCTGGCAGACGCGCTGACAAATGTGGACAGGGCTTTTGACAGCCTGGATCCATGTGTGCTTGACGATTTTGCAATGAAAAAATTCATGAACGGCATGCAGGTGCCGCTTTCAAGGGTACAGATAAACGGGACGGACCGCGCAGACGGCGAAGCCGACGGATTGGTACGGGTATACGGCAGTGACGGGCGCTTTGCCGCTCTTGGCGCGATAATACACAGGAAGAACGGCAAATATTTAAAGGTACGAAAATTTTTCTGATCGATGAGTGGGGTCTTCAACTTGAAAACCATATTCGGAAATGACAGCATAAAATTCAATAAATATTCGACGGCCGTGGGGCTGGGGAACTTTGACGGGCTGCATGTCGGGCACATGGTGCTGATAAACGCCGTTATCAACGAGGCAAGGATGAACGGCCTGGAGTCGGTGGTCTACACTTTTACCAGGCACCCGGAAAACGTGATCAGGAAAAACCTCTTTACCCCGCTGCTCACGACCGTGGACAAGCGGATGCAGCTCCTCGGGGAAACCCGGCTGGACCATGCCTGGTTTGATGAATTCGACGAGGAATACTCCAGGATGGAGCCCGAGGATTTCGTAAGGGATATACTGGCTGAAAGGCTCGGCGCCCGTGTGGCGGTGGCCGGGTTCAACTACAGGTTCGGCCACAGGGGACGGGGCGATAGCGAAATGCTTAAGGAACTCGGGGAAAAACACGGCATCAGGGTGATCATCATCCCGGCTGTCAGGATAGGCCCGGAAATCGTCAGCAGCACGGCGATCAGGGAACACATACTGAAAGGGGACATGGAAAAGGCAGCTGTTCTCCTTGGCAGGCACTATTCGATAATGGGGAAGGTGCTGGACGGAAAGCGGGTCGGAAGGAAGATAGGCTTTCCTACTGCCAATCTGCGTCCCGAAGATTACCTCGCATTGCCCGGCAACGGCGTATACCTTACCAAAACCCTATATGATGGGGTCTTGTACGACAGCCTGACCAACGTCGGGATCAACCCGACTTTCGGCGGGGCCGCATCCGTGAGCGTTGAGACGCATATATTTGGATTTGAAAAAGACATATATGAAGATGATATCGAGGTATTTTTTCTGAAAAAGCTCAGGGACGAGATAAGATTCGGAAGCGCCGGCGAACTTTCGGTCCAGATAGACCGTGATATAAAGGCGGCAAAGGAGTATTTCGGACCGGCATCTCCGTGATATTTCCTTATTATGAAACAAATCCTCCCAAAAGACCGTACAACCTATGGGCGGCCGCACAGGCGGCGGACAGCTGCAAAGGAAGGTTTGCCATGATCATAAGGATGGAAGGCATAGGAAAGATATATGATACGGGCAAGGTGCAGGTGGAAGCACTCAAGGACGTCGACCTCTGCATCAGCAAGGGCGAGTTCGTCGCTGTCATGGGTCCGTCGGGCTCGGGAAAATCGACCCTCATGAACATAATAGGGTGCCTTGACAGGGCCACGAGCGGCTATTATGAACTGGACGGCGTCAGCATATCGCAGCTTGATGATACTGAACTGGCCAGGATAAGGAATAAGAAAATAGGGTTCGTGTTCCAGTCATTCAACCTGCTCCCCAAAATGAACGCCCTCCAGAACGTGGAACTGCCCATGATATATGCAGGCGCGGGCAAAAAAGAGCGCATGGAAAAGGCTGTCGAAGCGCTCAGGAAGGTCGGGCTGCTGGACAGGATGGACCACAAACCCAATGAACTTTCCGGCGGACAGAAGCAGAGAGTCGCGATAGCGAGGGCTCTCGTGAACGATCCTGCCATCCTGCTTGCCGACGAGCCCACCGGAAACCTGGACACTGCATCGGGCGAAGACATAATGGCGCTGTTCCAGGAACTCAACAGGGAGGGCGTCACCATAGTCCTGGTAACGCATGAGCCTGACATAGCAAGGCATACAGGGCGCATTGTCAGGTTCAGGGACGGGAGGATTATAAGTGATGAAAAGGTGGACGACCCGATAGACGCAAGGGAAGTGATCAGGAACCTGAAGCCGCAGGCTGCAGGCTGAGATGACGTGTAAACCTGTGCCGGGTGCGGTTCGTACGGCCGGGACCCGGTTATGGATATATAGATATAACCGGATATAAACCGGAATGAAGAAAGAGGCTGATAGCATGTCTGGTATCCGTATACAGGACATGGAACGGGAAATGGCCGGCGAAAGGCCGGGATTTTTCAAAAGGCTTATGTGGCTGTTCTTTTCACCGCGAAAGCTTATGGAAGAACTGGCTGAAAAGCCGAGGGTGCTGTTCTGGATGATCATCGGACCGGTGGCTGCCGTGATCCCTTATGCCGTCAGGAAGCCTTTGTACGAAGAAATGCTGAGGAAGTCGATGGTTGCCAACTCCGAATACATGGAATCCTTCGGCATCACGATGACGCCGGAGATGATAGAAGCCGGGCTGCCCCGCGCCGTTGTGACCGGTATAGTGGGGATGCCGTTCGGGGCGGCGTTCAATCTTGCCTTAATGGCCTTGCTGTTTTACGTCATACTGAAGATCATGGGGGGAGAAGGCAAGTTCAAAGCATACCTGTCTGTCGTGGCACATGCGGGTATCATATCTGTCCTCTACAATCTGTTGCTGACAGCTGTTTCATTCTATACGGGAAGCCTGCACACGGCAGCTCCCCTCACAAGCCTGGCTTCCCTGGCGTCGCCTGAAGGGATGGATCCGCATATTTACGGGCTGCTCGCAGGCATCGATGTTTTCGCCATATGGAGATATGCGGTCATGGCCATTGGATTCACTGCCGTGAGCAAACTCAAAAAGAAACTGGTCTATGCAGTCACGGTCCTGATATACATGATCGGCCTGGCACTGGTCATATACAACATGCCCACGAACCTTCAGCTGATGTGACTTAAGCGCTGCAGCCTGATGACAGGTTTTACGGAGGTAACGCAATGAGAAAAAAGGTTATTGTCGGAAGCATACTGGTAATATCGGCTGTCATACTGGTCACGGCCGGAGCGATGCGGGCCGCCGGCCAGACGGGTTCCGGCGCCGTGAGCGTACAGGCCTCGGCGGTGGCGAGAGGCGACCTTTCTTCATGGATATATGCCGACGGTATCGTTGAAGAAGTGGAAAAATCGGAAGTGTACTTCGATACGCCGATGAAGGTGGTAAAAGTCATGATCTCAGAAGGGCAGCACGTAAAGCGCGGCCAGCAACTGATCGAAGTGGATATGGGCGATATGTACTCAAGGCTCGAGACACTTAAAAGCAACAGGAGGACACAGCAGATAACGCTGGAATCGAAAGCCGGCGACGCCGAAGTCCAGCGGGCGCTCAACAGCCTGAAAGCCGCCGAAAGGAATTTCAATGACGCCCAAAAGGCTTACGAGGACAATAAGGCGCTGTTTGAGGCCAATGCCATTTCGAAAGCAGAACTGGAAATGTCGGAGAAGCAGTTCAGGGAAGCCGGGTCGGCCGTTGAGAATGCAAAGCTGGCTTACGAGGCTGCCGTCGAAAGCCGGAACGCTTCGAAAAAGACGGCGGAAGAAAACCTGAAAGTAACGGATATACAGATCGCCGATCTTGAAAAGAAGATAAACGACATGAACGAGATGTGCCGTGCTGCCATCGACGGCGTCGTCGCAGCGGTGAATGTCCAGGAGGGTGCATATACCGGGAGCATGCAGCCCGCATACAGGATAATAAACCCGGATAATCTGCGGATACGGGCCAGGGTAAACGAGTACGACATCAAGAGCGTGGCGGCCGGACAGAGAGTGAGGGTGACGGGAGACGCGATCGCCAGGGACATTGAGATAACAGGCACCGTCAAAAGCATTTCTCCCGTGGCGACCACGGCCATGACTGCAGCAGGGAACGAAACCGTGGTGGAGGTGCTCATCAGCGTGGATGACCCCGGTGACGTACTTAAACCGGGTCTCAATGTCACCTGCGAGATCATCACGGTGGATAAAAGCGGAGTCCTGCTGGCCCCGATGGAAGCGATCAGGCCGGACAGGGACGACAACCTGGTGGTTTTCGTGATCGATACTGAGACGAACAGGATGGAGCAGCGCCGGATAGAGGCCGGCATCAATTCCGACATGAGCGTTGAGATACTGGACGGGCTCGATGAAGGTGAACTGGTGGTCCTTGATCCCCAGCCCAGTTACACCGACGGGATGAAAGTCAGGGTAAAACCCCAGGATTGACGGGCAGCGGTCCTGAAAGAAGCGAGGTATGCAGATGGATTTTTCCGAGAGCTTCAAACAGGCTCTGGACAGCCTCAAATCAAATAAACTCCGTTCATTCCTTACGATGCTCGGCATCGTGATGGGCGTGTTTTCCATTATCACGATCATGGCGCTCGGCAGTGCGACCGAAAGCTACATGAATGCCCAGTTTGAAAAGATAGGCGCCAATACCATAAGTATCACGTATAAAAACAGGAACGTCGACAGGAAAGACTGGCTGACGCTCAAGGACATGGATCATGTAAAGGAAGCGGCGCCCGAGATCAAGAATATCGCGACCAGCATCCGGAAAAGCGGCACTGTACGTGTCAATGACGAGACAAAGGATGCGCTGGTGTTCGGCGTGTCTTCACAGTTCAAGAATTTTGGCATCATTGAAATGAAATACGGCAGGTTCATCAATGATTTCGATGTTACCAAAAGGGCCAAGTTCGTCGTGGTAGATGAACTGTTCGTCAGGAAGTTCTACGGTCACGACCGGGATCTGACCGGGGAGGACATCACGCTCAGGACACCATCAGGCACTTCGGTCTCGCTTAAGGTAATAGGAGTGATAAGCAGCGGAGAGAACCTGTTCGAAGGGATCATGGAAAGCGAACTGGTACCCGTCACGATATATATGCCCATCACTACCGTGCAGCAGCTGTATCCGAACAGCGAAATGCTGTCATCCATCGAAGTGACGGTGGTGGAGAAAGAAAAGCTGCGGGAAGTCGGCAAGCGTATCGTGGAATACCTGGAAATGAAGCATGGCAGCGAAGATGTATATATGGCCCAGAACTCGGCGGATATCCAGAAGGCGTTCAGTGACGTGCTGGGCGTGGTCTCGTCGATCCTGCTCGTTATAGCGGTCATCACGCTGATAGTCGGAGGCATCGGCATAGTAAACATCCTGTTGGTGTCGGTGACCGAAAGGATAAGGGAGATAGGCATAAGGAAGGCCCTTGGGGCGCAGAAGAAAGA
>DGEQ01000104.1:20218-41022 GCA_002386045.1 Hungateiclostridiaceae bacterium UBA3922
GCGCTGCGTTACGAATGAGCGCTGTACTGGCCCGTGATTCCAGTAAATCCGATCAGGAATTTTCCATACGTGAGCCATGGTGCAGAAGGGCAGCAAGGCATTTACGGATGCTTCGTGTACGGCTGCTAACCGGCTCATTTGCCCCAATGAGGGCGCAGGTCACTCGCCGTCCATGGCTCGGGACCAGCGCCGACAGCATCCATGCTGCCGGTTGTGGTGCCTGTTGCCTCATTCGGGCTGCATGACCCGGCTGCATCCGTAGCACTTGCATCCCATCAATGCCTGGCTGCCCTTCTCATGCGTATTTCTGGATTTTCCAGCATGAAAACATACTGCAGCCTGTGGAGTCCGGAGCCGGGCCATGCACTGGCACGACGCACGCGCCATATAATACACGGATGATGTCTGGCGTGCTGCAGGTGGTCGTGGTGCGGATAAACCAAAACAGGACCCCGCTTTTCGATGCGGTCAAAAAATACATCGACGACAACGTGACCCCTTTCCATGTTCCCGGACACAAGCAGGGCAAAGGACTCCGTGAACTGGTGGAATATATAGGCGAAAAAGCCCTCAGGATGGACGTTAACGGCATGAGGGACCTGGACTTCGCCGCCAATCCGACCGGAGTGATAATGGAAGCGCAAAAGCTGATGGCCCATGCCTACGGCGCAGAGAACGCGTATTTCCTGGTGAACGGGACCACATCAGGCGTACAGGCCATGATCCTGAGCGCGTGCGACCCGGGAAGCAGGATCATAATGCCTCGGAATGCGCACAGATCAGCCATCGGAGGGGTCATCCTCAGCGGTGCGATGCCTGTCTATGTGATCCCGGAAATCGACCGTGAACTTGGCATAACCATGGGGATATCGGCGGAAAAGGTCAGGGAGGCGATCAGGAAGAACCCGCATGCAAAAGCTGTTTTCGTTGTCAATCCCACGTATTACGGTATGACCTCCGATATCAAATCTATCGTCAGGACTGCGCACATGCATGACATGTCGGTTATCATCGATGAGGCCCACGGAGCCCATATGATGTTCCATGACGATTTCCCGCTGACCGCCATGGAGGTGGGAGCCGACATGAGCGCCGTCAGCGTACACAAAACGGCGGGATCGCTGACACAGAGTTCGGTGTTGCTGTCGAGGGGCGCACTAATTTCGCAGGAAAGGATCAGGCAGTCGCTGGGTCTTACCTTTACTTCGAGCGCATCATATCTCCTCATGTGTTCACTTGACATAGCCAGGAAACAACTTGCCACCAGGGGCGCGGAATTGCTCGGTGAAGCGCTGGAACTTGCGCGGTGGGCCAGGGAAGAGATCAACAGGATACCGGGACTGTATGCATTTGGGCGCGAGTTGACAGGCAGGGAAGGGTGTTTTGATTTTGACGAAACAAAACTGGGCATCAATGTAAGGCAGACAGGTTATACAGGCTGCCAGGTGGAAGCCCTGCTGAGGGAAAAGTTCAACATACAGGTCGAGATGTCTGACCTGTACAACATACTTGCCGTCATTTCGATCGGCGACAGTAGGGAAGACGTCACTGCCCTGGTGAACGCCCTGCGGCAGCTTTCGCTTGGAAGAGGCGGCGGCACGAGGACCAGGGATTTTGAGATACCGGAAACCCCTGAGATGATCGTCACCCCGAGGGACGCTTTCTATAACAGCAAAAAAACCGTAAAGCTTGAGGATTCGGCCGGGGAGATAGCCGGTGAGATGGTGATGGCCTATCCTCCCGGGATACCGGTGATATGCCTCGGAGAGAGGATCACGAAAAACGTGGTCGACTACATAAAGCTTCTCAAACAGGAAGGATGCGAACTGCAGGGCACATATGACCCCGGCGTGGAGTACATAAGGGTCCTTGGCAGCAACTCTGCGTGATCGTTCATACAGCGCCTGTACGCTCATGTTATGCGCCCGGGAAAACTCCAACGCTGCTCAGACGATGAGGATTATCCCTGCTACCACAAGTACTGCGCCGACAAGGCGCATCAGTGTGATCTGCTCTCCGAGGAAAACTGCCGAGCACAGTATAGTGACCAGCGGCGAACTCGACATGACGATCGTGACCAGCGATACATCTCCTTTTTTGAGCGCGGCGTAATATGCCAGGTCTCCGACCAGCGTGGCAAGAAGGGCTTCTGTTCCGATGAGCCACCATGTTCCGGCCGGTATGCTGCTCACTTTTGAAAAGTTTCCGCTGATTATGACCCAGCCTGAGGCTACGCTGGCTGCGAAAATGGTACGCAGGACCAGTCCGGCCGTCGGATCGATGTCTTTCAGGGCCGCTTTGGCAAAAACCGGCGCGATGCCCCAGCAGATCATGCCGAAAAGGGAAAGCAGCATCACCATGTTTTTTCTGCTCCAGTCGTTTTTTGGCATTGTTCCGATATTCCTTCCCCAAAAGACAATATGTCGGCGCAAACAGCATTATTACTGGAATTTATTTATTGTAGTAAATCCTTTGCCTGCCGAAAAAAATAACGTTGACTTGAAAAAGAAGAAGGTATCAGGAATTGCAGAGATCGATCGCAGCCATAATCATCATTTCATGCCTTGTAACCATACAGTACGCTGCCGCGATGCCGTGCGGCAGGACCAATGACCCCGGGGAAGGGCAGCAGGAGATGATCGGGGAAGGCCTCAGTACCGAAATGGTTTCAGGCCCCGAATGCTGTATGCCGTGGGATAATGAAAGGGAATTCATCGAGGCGGTGGCCAGGCACAAAACCTACGTGATGCTTGGGGGATACAGGACCGTCCTCAAAGACCCGCTGCCCGGTGAGGAGTATAACGTGCACCTGGCCGCCGACCTTCTGGCAGGCACCGTTGTGAGGCCGGGGGAGATATTCTCGCAGAATGCCGCCATCGGGCCTTATACAGAGAGCAGAGGTTTTCGGGAAGGCCCGACCTACATCGGGACGATGGTGACGACCACGGTGGGAGGAGGCGTGTGCAAGGTGGCCTCCACGCTGTATAATGTTGCCGTGCTGTCAAATGTCAGGATAGTGGAACGCCACAACCATACCATGCCGGTGCCGTACGTCCCGTACGGCCAGGATGCCACCGTGTCGTACGGGAACAAGGACTTCAAATTCATGAACACCACAGGATCGGATATACTCATCTGGGCAAAGGGAGTGGACAACGTTCTTTATATGGCGTTTTACGGCAGCAGGCCGGCTCCGGCGGTGGAATGGATCCATGAAGTGCTCGAGACCGCCAGGGCTCCTGTTCTGTACAGGATAAACAGCAGCCTGGGCCCGGATGAAAAGAGGCTCCTGGTGGAGGGTATGGACGGCGCCGTGGTCAGGTCCTGGATCAGGATAACGGACGGCGACAGCGTGCAGGTGAAATACATGGGTCTCAGCAGGTACCAGCCGATGCCGCATCTGTTTGAAAAAGGGCCGGCATAATCTCTGTATTCGTGAATACCATTCAAATATGATCCTGTATTCCGGGGCAGTTATATGAAAACTGGCCACAGCGGACACATCGGCAGGTCCTTCCGGCTGTTCCTGGCCGGCCAGGGCATTTTGGGCCTTGGAGAATCCGTCAGGTTCATAGCCGTGACTATACTGATCCATGATATGTCAGGTTCCGGCATCTCCGCGGCGGCAGGCGCGGCGCTCTCCGCGCTGCCGGGAATCCTGGCTTCGCCTTTTGCAGGCGTGATCGGCGAAAGAACGGCGGAAGCACGCCTGCTCGTGCTCATCGACATACTGCGGGCCCTGGCGGTTTTGCTGTTTCCGGCCGCGGGCAATGTCTCACGGATCTACCTGCTTATAATACTGATTTCGATCACCGATGTTTTCTATAACCCGTCCAGGCGGAAATATGTGCTCCGGATCACAGGGAAAAAGGGAGCGCTCAGGGCGAACTCGCTGCTTGTGGGAGCGGGCGGCGCCGCACATCTTGCCGGTCCCGTGACGGCAGGCTTCCTTACCGACAAATACGGGCCGGTCCCTCCGATACTGCTTTCGTCTGCCTGCTGCCTTGTATCGGCCCTGTTTACGGCAATTTCGGCAGCATGGGACGATACCAGGGATCAAGCCGACAAAACGGACCGTTCCGGTGAGAGCATATTATCGGCACTTAAAGCAGGCGCCAGGTACTGCATGACCGCTGCCCCTGTCCGTGAACTGCTGGCGGCGGATCTTGTGGTGGGCTTCTGCACTATATCCGTAAACCTGGCTTTTTATCCCTTTGCATTTGACATGCTGAGAGTCACGGCAAAAGGGTGGGGAATGATGATCACCGCATACTACGGGGCCAGCCTGCTTGCCATGTTCATTGCCGGACAGATGGACGTGCGGCCCGGGAAAGGCGGCGGACGCCCACTATATATCTGGCTTGGTGCAGCAGCGGTCATATGGCTCCTTTATGCATTTTCAAAAACATATGGGACAGTGTTGATCCTTCAGTTCGCCGAGGGCACGATGACAGCAGCAGGAGGGATCATCCTTGCGGCACGCTGCCAGGTTGTTTCCGACAGGGAATACATGGCGAGAGTCACGGCTTTCAGCGACCTGATGGCCGGCCTGGGCAAACTGGCAGGAATGGGCGTCACTTCGTTTATCATCGGGAAATACTCATTCATTGATGTGTTCGTCACCTGCGGCATCCTGATGCTGATATTCGCGATAAACGGGATCTCGGAACATGCGTGGGTCCCGGCCGGACGGAACTGCCGCGCGCGTCAGTAGATATACCCGCGGATGCCGCACCCTTGCATTTTGTCATAGATCTGGAGTGGCTCTGAGGTATTTTACTTATATCTGATATCGGATGATACCGACAGGGTCACCTGGATCTTACTAGCCCGGCTTTTGGCTCAGCTACGGCATTTCCTGATCATGTATCCCCAGAACAGGCCCTTGAGGAATGTGACGGCCAAAAGGGCTGCAGCTGTGCCGATACTTATATCGATTATCCGCTCGCCTTCCGCCGACCGGCTGTCCTTTTTCATCCTGGTTATCTGATACTTCCTGTAGGGGGTGTACCTCATCGTCCGGACCTCCATATATCGATCGATCGTATAGTTTCGATTAATTGTATTATTGCCGGCGGAGCGCAAATTATCAGCGCAATTATTTTTTTTGTGAAAATTTTCTTCGGGTAATAGTGTTATAATAATTATTATCAAGACACGTTGTGGGAAGGAAGGTTCTGATGGAAACGGGATTCGACGCGGGAAGGCCGGTCAGGGTATCCTCGTTCAACGGGATCGATGTTTTCATGGTCAATACTGACAAGTTCAAAACGAGCAGCATCCATTTCTTTTTCCAGGATAACCTCGCGAGGGAGAACGTGACGAAAAACGCGCTGCTGCCTGCCGTGATGAGACGCGGGAGCATGGAGCATCCCACCTTCCGGGACATTTCGATGGAGCTCGAAAGCCTTTATGGTGCAACTTTTGACTGTGGTGTGACCAAGAAGGGCGAAAGGCATATCATCCATTTTTATACGGAGTTCCTTTCGAAGCAGTTTGTCCCGGATGGCACCGACATTTTTGCGGAAGCCCTGGAGCTGCTCTTTGGCATCATCACGAGGCCTGCGCTGGCAGACGGCAGTTTCAGGGAGGATTATCTCGCCCAGGAAAAGGAAAACCTGAGGATAAGGATCGAAGGCAGGGTAAACGACAAGATGAGCTACAGTGTGGAAAGGTGCATGGAAGAGATGTGCCGCAATGAACCCTTTGAGATATACGACTACGGGTTCGTGGAAGACCTCGCCCCGATCACTGCCGACGGACTGACGGCACATTACAGGACGATGCTCGGGACTTTCCCGCTGCAGGTTTACCTGGTCGGAAGCATATCGGACAAAGAGGCTGAAAAAGTCACGGGCCTTCTGTCAGGGCTTGCGCGGGGGGACACCGTAAAGCTGCGGGAAAGTTTTACAGGGAAGGAAAAAGCGGAAATCAGGCACGTGACCGAAACGATGGACGTGACACAGGGGAAACTTTGCCTCGGCTGCCGGACGAACACGGCTCCCGGCAGTGATGATTACCCTGCTCTCATGGTATATAACGGGATACTTGGCGGCGGCATACACTCGAAGCTTTTCCGGAATGTCCGCGAAAAAGCGAGTCTGGCCTATTATTGCTACTCGATGCTTGAGAAATTCAAGGGACTGATGGTGATAAGCAGCGGCATCGACACCGGCAACAGGGAGCTGGCACTGGATATCATAAACATGCAGCTTGACGATATGTCAAAAGGCAATATATCAGACTATGAGATGGAAGCGACGATAAAAAGCATGGAGACCGGGATCAAATCACTGACTGACAGCCAGGTGAACATCGTCGATTTCTACCTCAGCCAGACGATCGCAGGTACCGATGACGATTTCGGCACGCTCATGGAAAAGATCAGGAAGGTCACGAAGGACGATGTCAGGGCTGCGGCGCAGCGCATCGTCCCTGATACGGTCTATTTCCTTACTGCCGAAAGCGATGATGAGTAATGGCTGCATAAAAAGCAGGCAAAGGAGTTGTTTCGATGGGATCCAGCAAGATAATATATGAAAAAGCAGGAGAGGCCCTTTACAGCTATGAACACCCCAGCGGGCTGAAAGCCTTCGTGATACCGAGACCCGGGTATTTGAAAAAATACGCTGCCTTCGCGACCAACTACGGTTCCATAGACAATGAGTTCATAATCCCGGGAGAAACTGATGTGACCCGCGTTCCGGACGGTATAGCGCATTTTCTTGAGCATAAGCTTTTCGAGCAAAAAGACGGGAACGTGATGGAGAAATTCTCAAGGCTGGGTTCGAACCCCAATGCGTACACGAGTTTCAACAAGACCGTGTACCTGTTTTCCTGCACCGACAGGTTCGATGAGAATTTCAGGCTCCTTCTGGACTATGTCCGCAATCCGTATATCACCCCGGAGAGCGTTGAGAACGAGAAAGGCATAATAGGCCAGGAAATACTGATGTACCAGGACAACCCTGACTGGAAGGTCCATTTCAACCTGCTGAAAGCGATGTATGAGAAGCACCCGGTCAGGATCGATATCGCGGGGACCATCGACAGTATCAGCAGGATAGACAGGGAAACGTTGTACAAGTGCTACAATACGTTCTACCACCCGTCTAACATGATCGTGCTCGCGGTCGGAGATGTGGACCCGGAAAACGTGTTCAGAATGGTGGAAAGCACCATCCCGCACAATAAACCCAGGGCCCCGGTCAACAGGATCTATCCCGAAGAAAAAGCGGCGGTCCACAGCGAATTTATCGAGGAGCGCCTGGCCGTTTCCATACCGATGTTCCGGATCGGCCATAAAGGCAGCTTCTTCGGCGAAAAAGGCATCGGGCTCCTGATGTATGAAGTTGCCGTAAAGCTGGCGCTGGAACTGCTGGCAGGAAGAAGCTCGGAGCTTTATGAACAGTTGTACGGCGAAGGCATGATCAACTCATCTTTCGGTACCGACGTCAGTGTTGAGAAACAATACGCTTTTTCGATCCTGGGAGGTGAATCGCCAGACCCGCTACAGGTGAGAGACAGGTTCTGCAGGGCACTGGAGGAAGCGAAGAAAAAGGGACTCGACAGGTCGGCCTGTGAAAGGCTGATCAGGGCTTACCGGGGCCGGTTCATGAGGCAGTTCAACTCCGTGGAGAGGATCGCGCATTCGTTCATATCAGTGTATTTTAAGGGTGTCAGCATGTTTGACTATTTGGACGTTTATGATAAAATAACATTTGAATATGTGAACGAGGTCCTTCACGATCATTTTAAGCCTGAGAGCCTTGCCATGTCGGTGATCAGGCCTGTCTGAACACAGCCGGCTCATGTCGGTTGGTTTTATGCAAATGATCTGTTGCGGGTACAAGGGGGATGTGCTGTGGACCATGTGAGTTTTCCCGGCCTGGGACTTGAATTTGAACTGAGGAGATCCGCGTTTTCTGTTTTCGGCATCGATATATACTGGTACGGCATAATAATCACGCTGGGATTCCTCGCGGCGATCCTGATGGCGCTGAGAAGCAGCAGGAAATATGACCTGACGGCCGACAACATCCTGGACCTGGTGCTTTATGCCGCGCCTGTAGCCATAATATTTTCCAGGCTCTACTACGTCATTTTCAACTGGGACCAGTTCAGGCACGACCTGGCATCGATCATCAGGATCAGGGACGGCGGCCTGGCGATATACGGAGCCGTCATCGGTGCACTGCTCGTGGCATGGATCTATACCAGGAAGAAAAAGATATCGTTCCTGAAACTTGTCGATTTTGCCGTCCCCTATCTCGTGTTCGGCCAGGGCATCGGCAGGTGGGGCAACTTCATCAACCAGGAAGCATTCGGTACGGCAACGCAGCTCCCGTGGAGAATGAACGGGAACGTCATCGACGAGTATCTCTGGAGGAACAATTATGACCAGAGGATTTATGGTGTGCATCCAACCTTCTTATACGAATCATTGCTGGATATAGCGATCTTCCTGTTCCTTTTGTTCTGGAGGAAAAGAAAGAAGGCGGAAGGGGAAGTCCTTTTCCTTTACTTCATACTTTACGGTACGGCCAGGGCACTGATAGAGGGGCTCAGGACAGACAGCCTGTGGCTGGGCAGCCTGAGGGTTTCGCAGGCCCTTTCCGTCATACTTGTAGTGGTTGGCATCGTACTTTTCCTGTACAGGCGGGCAGCGATGAAAAAGGCTGAAGAGGGACCGGTCGTACTGGGACAGAGCAAATATGGTGCGCTCCTGATGAAGATGAAGGAAGAGGAAGCAGCAGAAGCAAAAGCAACAGCAACAGAAGAAGCAGAAGCAGCAGGAGCAGGCACTGATGAAACGGAAAAAGCAGGTGCGGAAGGATCAAAAGAAGCAGCGGCAGAGGAAACAGCAGTAACAGGGACGGCAGGGGAGAGCCCCGAAGGAAGTACTGCGGCCGACGAGGGACCTGCCGGAACAGGCGGAAGAACGGACGGAACAATTCCCGGAGACGATCCGTCCGAAGAGTGACTATTCCGGTCCCGGATGTGCTTGCTGTACAGTATGGGGGACCGACAGGGTGGAACGAATGTTTTATGTTGAGAAGACAAAAGGCACTGATTACCTGAGACAGTTTGACTATATGCTGTTCGCTTCCGTCATACTCATGTCGCTTTACGGGATCGTATCGCTCAGGAGTGCTTTGGGCGGCGAAGGCGTTCCCAGCGCATGGCTCAAGCAGGTCATTTGCCTGTGTATCGGCATAGTGGCGGCTATCGTCATCAGTGCCATCGACTATAAAGATTTCCGGACACTCGGCATATTTCTCTACCTGGGCAGCATCGTTCTCCTCGTGCTGGTGCTTCTTATAGGCGAAAGGCACTACGGGAGCCAGAGCTGGCTCAAAGTTCCTGTGATAGGCAAGTTCCAGCCTTCCGAACTGGCCAAGGTCGCATATGCGGTACTCGTGCCGGTTTTTTTTGAGAGGCTGAAGGAAGGCAAGGATATCGGCAAAAACGTGGTGAAACTGCTGGTATATGCGATCGTTCCCATCGTGCTGGTTCTTATGCAGCCGGATGTAGGTACAGCGATGGTGTTTGTTTTCGCCTTTATCGTACTGCTTTTCATATACGGCATACCGTACAGGTATTTTCTGATAGCAGCGGGATTGTTCGTGGCCGCTGCTCCTGTTTTGTGGTTCTATGTCCTTCCGATGAAGCAGTTCGACCATATACGGAACAGGATAATATCCTTTATTTTTCCGGAATCTGACCTTTTGGGTTCCGGTCTCCAGGTCTACAGGTCAAAAATGGCCATCGGATCAGGCCAGCTTGTCGGCAAAGGCATTTTCGGCAGGCTTGACAGCCAGGCCGGCACGTACTACGTGCCCGAGCAGGAGACGGACTTTATTTTCACTGTTATCGGGGAAGGCATGGGATTCATCGGATCCGTCGCGTTCATAGCGATCGTGTTTTTCTTCCTGTTCAGGTGCGTGCACATATCGATGAACGCAAGGGATCTGTATGGTTCGTTCATGGTCATATGCATCACGGCGATGTTCGCGTTCCACTTCATAGAAAATATCGGGATGTGCATAGGCCTTCTGCCCGTTACGGGAATACCGCTCCCCTTCGTGAGCCAGGGCAACAGCTCGCTCATTGCGAATTATCTCAATGTCGGCATCCTCCTCAGTGTTTCGATGAGAAGGAAAAGAAAACCTTACAGGAGTTCTTCGTAAACATTTCACGCAAGTTGCATGATCTGTTCCCAAAACAGCACAGGCGACAGCGTGATGTTGCCGTAATGCCCGTCCCGCGCGATATGACCCGCTGGTAAAGCGGGTCTTTTTGTTGCCCGGTGGTCCCATCTTAAAAAAAATATTCCAAATAGTGCTTGATTATTCCACAAATATGATTTAAAATGTAAGTGAAGTGGGACAAAGTGGGTGAAAGTGGTCCAAAGTTGATAGTGTGTGAGGTGGATTAGTTGTTTTATGGTGAATACCAGCACACTATAGATCAAAAGGGCAGGATAATCATTCCGGCTGCTTTCAGGGAAGAACTCGACGTAAAGTTCATGATAGCGAAAGGGCTGGAAGGATGTCTTTTCATCTTTTCCATGCCAAGATGGAACAGTCTTGTCGAAAAAATCGAGACCCTGCCACTTTCAAACACAAAGGCCCGTGAATTCACCAGGTTTTTCTTCTCGAGCGCGGCAGAGTGCAAGGTCGACAGCCACTACCGCATACTTATACCTCCGGAACTCCGTGCCCATGCAGCGCTCGAAAAGGAGGTCACCATCGTCGGCGTAGGAAACAGGGTCGAAGTATGGAGCAGGGACAGGTGGGAAAAATACATGGGTGGCGACAGCCTCAGCCCGGAAAGCCTGTCGGAGACTTTTGCGATGCTTGGTATTTAGAGTGGATCATCTGCGGCACCTAAACCGCCGGGAGGAAAAAGATGCAGTTTGAGCATGAGCCTGTAATGCTGGAAGAATGCATAAGCAGCCTGAACATAGACAAGGACGGCATATATGTCGACGGAACGGTGGGCGGAGCCGGCCATTCGACGGAGATAATCAAAAGGCTGGACAAGGGCACGCTGATCGGGATCGACCAGGACGAAGAAGCCATAAGGGCAGCCGGGGAAAGGCTCTCAAAAATCCGCAAAAATGCGGGCCTGGTACTGGTAAAGGGAAACTTTCGCCACATGGCGGACCTGGTCAGGCGGCAAGGGTTCGACAGGGTCGACGGGATATTGCTCGATATCGGCGTATCCTCCCACCAGCTGGATGAGGCCTGGCGAGGGTTCAGCTACCAGAAAGACGCGCCGCTCGATATGCGGATGGACAGGGATAATCCGCTGGATGCCGCCACGATCGTGAACACGTATCCGGAAGAAGAACTGCGCAACATGATCCGAGAATACGGAGAGGAAAGATGGGCGGCCAGGATCGCTTCCTTTATAGCGGAAGCGAGGTCCAGGAACAGGATCGAAACTACGGGACAGCTTGCTGAGATCATAAAGGCAGCCATACCGGCCAGGGCGAGAAGGAGCGGGCCGCATCCTGCAAAAAGGACTTTCCAGGCACTCAGGATAGCAGTGAACGATGAGCTCGGCGCCCTGAAAGACGCGGTCGAAAGCGCGGTATCACTGCTGAGGCCCGGAGGAAGGCTGGCGATAATAACCTTCCACTCGCTGGAGGACAGGATCGTGAAAACAGAATTCCAGAGGCGTGAAAACCCGTGTGAATGCCCGCCGTCATTCCCGGCGTGCATATGCGGGAAAAAGCCGGAACTCAGGATACTGACCCGCAAACCCGTACTGCCCTCGGCAGAGGAAGTGGGAAGGAACCCGAGATCCAGGAGCGCAAAACTGAGGGTTGCAATGAAGCTGTGATAAAGTTTCATACAAAAGACAAGTTGCAGTGTTGCTGTCCGCAGCCGGCTGCAATGATATACAAAAGATAAAATTCGGGCAATTCAAAGGGATGATCGCTGCAAAGGCGGCTTGAAAAACGACCGCATATAAAACTGACCGGCAGACAAAAGACAAAACCCTGGAAACACGAAGGAAGGATCGCGAGAAGCAAAAGAACACCGGAACACAAAAGAAAAAGCATCGATAACTAAAGATAAGGCAAGAAGATACGAATGATGACCTGACCAGAGAAACAGCGGCCGCCGGGACCGCCGGAACGGATCCCGGGAAAGGCTGCCGGAAAAACGAATGATGAGCAAGGAAAATACAAAAGATGTGGGCGGTGCAGGGGATCGGTCCCAGGACCGGTTCCCGAAACCCGGCAAATGACCCTGGGAAGAATGGGACCCACGGAAAGCCAGGTCGGGCATCATGGGCAAAAGACAAGGCATATATCACATCAGAGGTGAATACAATTGAACCAGAGGGGTTATGAGTACGTTTACGGTTCTGCCGCCAGACAGCTTGAATATGATGTCTACGAAGAGAACCAGGTACTAAAGGCGAAAAAGACATACAGGAGCCACAGGAAGGTCAAGCTCAGGATGGTCATGGCGATCCTTGCGGTGTTCGCCGCCGGCCTTGCCGTGATGTGCAGATATGCCATAATCACTAAGATAAGTTACCAGATAAACCAGAGGCAGAAAGTTTACGAATCGATCAGGAATGAAAACTCGATGCTCAGGGTCGAGATAGAGACGAAGACCGATCTGAACGAGATAAAGGAAGTGGCAGAAACCAGGCTCGGCATGCAGATGCCGGACAAGAGCCAGGTGGTATACATAAGGGTCCCCAGGAACGATTATACGGTACTGATGTCATCGGACACCGGGGAAGAAAAAAATGGAAACGTCATATCGAAATTCATCAGCAGGGCAGCCGGGTTTCTCAGGCTTTTCGAATAGCGGGCCGGGCGCCAGGATGGAAGTTGGCATGCCCGGCAGTCACAGGTGAGCATAGACTGTGGATAGTGTAAAAGTTATTTTTGCACGGTCTATAGTCTTTTTTATTTACGATGCATCCGAAGGAGAGGTTTTGATGGCAGCGCCGGGAATGGCAACTAAAAAGCGTCTGATGGTCCTGCTCGTGTCTTTCACAGTGATCGTCATTGCCCTTATCGTAAGGATCGCCCAGATCCAGTTCGTCGAAGGGTATGAACTGCAGAAAAAAGCATTCATACAGCAAAATACCGGCAGGGTCATAAGCCCCATCAGGGGAACCATATATGACAGGAACGGCAAGAAGCTGGCCATCAGCGTCCAGGCTGCCACCATCAGTTGCAATCCCAATGAGATCGCAAAAAACAAGAAGTTGACGGCAGAGGAGATAGCCGAGGATCTTGCCGGGTTTCTGTCGATGGATAAGGACACCGTGTACGGCATAATCACGAAGAAGGTCAGCAGTGCCATCATCAAAAGGAAAGTAGACAGGGAGACTGAGATAAGGATAAGGACATGGATCAGTGAAAACAGTGTCAGGGGGATAAACATCGACGAAGACGCAAAAAGGTATTATCCCGGGGGCAACCTGATGTCGCACATACTGGGATTCACCGGGGATGACAACCAGGGACTGATGGGCGGCATCGAGGAAGTCATGGACAAATACCTGAAGGGCGTACCCGGGAAAACACTCAGCGAGGTAGACGCAAGAGGAAGTGCAGTCCCTTCGGAACGCGAAAAGCGTATAGACGCCCAGGATGGCCTGAATGTAGTTCTCACCATTGACGAAACGATCCAGTATTTCGTCTCAAAATCCCTCGACAAGGTGATCGCAGACTATAAAGTGATGGGCGGCGCCGTCGGCATCGTCATGGCACCTGATACGGGCGATGTGCTGGCAATGGTGTCAAAGCCAGACTACGACCTCAACAAACCATTCGCATACCCCGAAAATATCGAAATCGATATCGACCCTTCTGAGTGGAAGGAACGGAGCAAAGAAACAGTAGAAATACTCAGCAAAACTGTATGGAGGAACAAGGCTGTTTCCGATACGTATGAACCAGGCTCCACCTTCAAGAGTGTCACGGCGTCGGCCGGTATAGAGGAAGGCGTCGTAACGCCCGACACCATAACCGATGACTTCCCGATAAAGGTCACGGGCTGGCCCAGGCCGATAAACTGCTGGCGTGTCGGAAGGCCGCACGGGACGGAAACGTTCCGCGAAGCCATTTACAACTCATGCAACCCGGCATTCGTCAAGGTGGCCCAGAGCCTGGGGATCGAACGTTTTTACAGTTATGTGCGGGCATTCGGGTTCATGGACAAAACGGGGATCGAACTGAAGGGCGAAGCCAGACCCCAGTTCCAGACGAACCCCAAGGAAATAGACATGGCCGTTGCTTCATTCGGGCAAAGGTTCACGATAACGCCGCTGCAACTGACGACTGCATACTGTGCGATCGTAAACGGCGGAAAGCTGATGAAGCCGCGCCTGGTGAAGGAACTGACCGATTCCGCGGGCAATGTCGTCACCAGGTTCGAGCCTGAAATGGTCAGGACCGTGATTTCGAAACAGACATCGGACATAATGAGGGATATACTCGAAGGTGTGGTCGCAGACCCGAAAGGAACAGGGAACAATGCCTACGTCAGGGGTTACAGGGTAGGCGGCAAGACAGGCACATCGGAAACGACTAAAGAAGACGTTTACATAGCATCCTTCTGCGGGTTCGCACCGGCGGACGATCCGAAGATAGTCGTGCTGGTCGCCCTTTTCGACCCGAGGGGAGAGTCCCACATGGGCGGAGTCATTGCCGCTCCGGTGGTAGGCAAGATAATCGAGGACACTCTGAGTTACATGCAGGTTGAAAGAAAATACACTGATGAAGATCTGAAATCCATGGCAACTGCCGTGACCGTCCCCGAGGTCCGGAACAAGTCCGTGGGGGAAGCGGTCAAGGCGCTCAGGGCAGCCGGGCTGAAATATGATATCGAAGGAGAAGGGAATACCGAGAGCATCGTCCTGGAACAGACGCCTAAACCGAATGCGGTAGTTCCCGAGGACTCAGTGGTGATACTCTACACATACAAGCCGGAAGAGCCAAAGACTGTCACGATGCCTGACCTTTCAGGCAAAACCATATCAGAGGCGTCATATGCCCTGAACCGTGTCGGCCTGAACATAAAGGTGTCCGGCAACGGCACGGTTTACATGCAGCAGTATGAACCGGGCACTATTGTCGAGAAAGGTTCTGTCGTCGAGGTGGAATTCAGGAACATGGACAATGTCGAATGAGCATACATCTGAAACGATAAGGAGAAACAAAGGAGTCGGCCGCCGGGTCTGACGGATAGTCCGGAGGCCGGGAGGAATGGAGATGGTGATCATGTAAGCTGACAGGGAGTAAAGGAGACAAATCCATGCTGCTGACCGAACTGATCGATGGATTGGATATCCTTTACGCAGGAGAAAATCTTGATGTCGACATACAGGGGATAGCTTACGATTCCAGGAATATCGGCAAAGGCTGTCTGTTCGTCTGCATAGACGGCAAAAAAACGGACGGCCACAGTTATGCCAGGCAGGCCCTGGAAAACGGGGCTGCTGCGTTCATTGCGCAAAAACCGCTTCAACTTGGATCGGAAGCGCCCGTCATACTGGTAAGAAACACGAGAACAGCGCTGGCTTACGTATCGGACAGGTTTTTCGGACACCCTTCGGCCAGGTTCAATCTTATCGGCGTCACAGGGACGAAAGGCAAAACCACGACCTGTTTCATGATCAGGTCCATACTCGAGGCGGCAGGAAGAAAGGCGGGCCTGATAGGGACGCTGGGCGTGAGGATCGGTGACCGGGTACTGCATACGGACAGGACCACGCCTGAATCACTGGATCTGCAGCAGCTTTTTGCCCGGATGGCCGATGAAGGAGTCCAGGATGTCGTAATGGAGGTGTCCTCACAGGGACTTGCACTTGACAGGGTAAAATACTGCGAATTCGATACAGGAGTGTTCACGAACCTGTCGAGGGACCATATAAGTCCGTACGAGCACGCGGGCATGGAGGAATACCTCGGGGCAAAGACCCTTTTGTTCAAATACTGCAGGACCGGGCTAATAAACAGGGACTGCAGTTTTGCAGACAGGGTGATCGAAAAGGCGGAATGTGGAGTACTGACATACGGCACAGTAGCTGAAGCAGATGCCAGGGCTGAGAACCTGGTGCTGCTGCCGGGAGCTGTAAAGTTCGATATGGTGTCGCCATGGTACAACAGGAGATTCAGTGTGAACATCCCCGGAAAGTTCACCGTCTACAACGCGCTGGCTGCGGCAGGCGCCTGCGGTATCGCCGGCGTACCCGGAGAAGCGGTCGCACTGGGGCTGGAAAGGGTGCAGGTGCCTGGAAGGGCCGAACCCGTAGAGACGGGACGTGACTTTGGTGTTATAATAGATTATGCACATACGCCGGACAGCCTTGAAAACATACTCGCAACCGTTAAGGCCTTTGCCCGGGGCAGGGTCATATGCGTTTTCGGCTGCGGCGGCGACAGGGACAGGGCAAAAAGGCCGATGATGGGAGCCGTATCGGGACGGTATGCGGATTATACAGTGATAACATCGGACAATCCACGGACCGAGGATCCCGATGCCATCATCAGGGATATCGAGGCGGGCATCAGGACCACTCCGGGAAAATATACATGCATCACGGACCGGAAGGAAGCGATAAGGCACGCCCTGGCTGCCGCATCGGCAGGAGACGTGGTACTGCTGGCGGGCAAGGGGCATGAGACATACCAGGAATTCGGAAATGTGACGGTACATTTCGACGAAAGGGAAATAGTGAGGGAAATACTTGGAGAAGATTTCTGACAAAGAGGAGTTCGTATGGTTGGATTGATGATAGACGAAATCATGGAAGCCACGCACGGGAAGATCCTTGGAGGGGACAGCCGCGTCATGGTCGCGGACATATCCACAGATTCGCGAAAAATAAGCCCGGGCAGTCTTTTTATTGCCCTGAAGGGCGAGAAGTTCGACGGGAATGATTTTATCGCGGACGCTTTTGCGAATGGCGCCGCCGCGGCCATGACGGACAGGGATGCGGAGGAGTTTCCCGGGAAAACGGTCATAAAGGTCGAAGATACGCTGAAAGCACTCCATGATCTTGCTTCGCACTACAGGGACAGGTTCAGCATCCCGTTTGTCGGGATCACCGGAAGCGTAGGGAAAACCAGCACCAAGGATATGGTTGCATGTGCGCTGGGAGCTCGGTTCAACGTGCTGAAAAATGAGGGCAACCTCAATAATGAGATCGGAGTCCCGCTGACGATTTTCCGGCTGGAACCGGGGCATGAGGCGGCGGTCATAGAGATGGGCATGAGCGGTTTCGGTGAGATAAGGGCGCTGACGCGTATCGTGAAGCCCAAAGTGGGAATAATAACCAATATTGGCCTGTCACATATAGAAAAACTGGGCTCGAGGCAGGACATCCTGAGGGCGAAGCTGGAATTGCTCGAGGGACTCCAGCCGGACGGCGTGCTGATCCTCAACGGCGATGATGTCATGCTCAGCGGCGTCAAGGACCTGCTCGAAGTAAGGACAGTGTCTTACGGTCTTGAGGAGGATGCCGATTACCAGGCGTACAACATCAGGTCGAAGGGAGAAAAGGGAACGGACTTCAACATAAAGCTTGGCGGAAACGAGTACGACGTGCATGTGCCTGCCCCCGGCGTACATAACGTATATAACGCGCTGGCGGCACTGGCGGCAGGCCATGAACTTGGAGTGCCGGCAGAACTGCTTGTAAGCGGGATAGCCGGGTATACTCCCGGGAACATGCGGCTCAACATTATAAGGTGCAACGGGCTGATCGTCATAAATGATGTCTACAATGCCAGCCCGCAGTCCGTAAAGGCCGCGATAGACGTGCTGGACGAGATCGAAGCGGGAAGAAGGATAGCCGTCCTGGGCGACATGCTCGAACTCGGAAGCTGGAGCGCCGATGCCCACAGGGAAACAGGAGCGTACGTTGCAGGAAGCCGTACGGACCTGCTGATCGCGGTAGGCAAGGCAGCCGCGCATATAGCGGAAGGTGCTGCGGGAGCAGGTTTTCCGGGGTCCCGGACCGCCGTGCTGGCAAATAACGGCGAGGCGATACGTTACCTGCAGGGGATCGTGCGCCGGGGAGACGCCATACTGGTCAAAGGCTCGAGGGGCATGATGATGGAAGAGATCGTAAACGCACTGGTTTCCGGCTGATACACTGGAACACACTCTAAACACGGGGGAATGGACTTGGAATTCATATTACGGTCGACGGAAACGGCGGCTTTTGCCGGAACATTCATATTGACGGTCATTGCCGGACCTATCATAATACCGCTGCTGAAACGCCTGAAATTCGGACAGACGGTCAGGAACGACGGCCCTGCCACACATTTGAAAAAGATGGGGATACCCACCATCGGGGGCCTTATTTTCATAATACCGATGACGATAGTGTCGCTCATCCTTGCTCCCGGCCATCCCGGCATGATCCCGGTGCTGCTGGTGACACTGGGGTATGCTGCTATCGGCTTTGCGGACGATATGATAAAAGTGGTAAAGAAGAACTCGGACGGACTCAGCCCTAAGCAGAAGTCGTTCGGTCTGCTCCTGGTGTCGGCCGCCTTCGCGTTCTATACCGCGTATCATCCTGCGATCGGGACCGGGATGATACTGCCGTTCCTGGGCGTCGACGCGGTCGTGGAGCTTCCTGTCCTGTTGTACATACCACTTGTCATAATCGTCATGTACCTTATCACCAACTCGGTGAACATGACCGACGGCGTCGACGGACTAGCGGCAGGCGTGACACTGATCGTTGCGGTGTTTTTCACGATAGTGGCGATGATGAAGCCCGAATGGGACAGTGTGAAGATGATATGCGGCATAACGGCCGGCGGTTGTCTCGGCTTCCTTGTCTTCAATATTTATCCGGCAAGGGTCTTTATGGGCGACACAGGTTCGCTTGCCCTTGGCGGAGTCGTAGGAGCCGCCGCGGTATTGATGAAAATGCCGTGGATGCTGCTTGTGGCAGGCGCGATCTATGCTGTCGAAAGCCTTTCTGTGTTCATCCAGGTGGTTTCGTACAAGCTGAGGGGCAGAAGGGTTTTCAAGATGGCGCCCATACATCACCATTTCGAGTTGTCGGGATGGAAGGAAACAAAGGTCGTCGGCGTCTTCTGGCTGATAACGATAATACTCTGCCTGGTCGGGCTTGCCATGCTTAGATATGATATTTTCTGAAGAGGGCATTTATGAAGAAGAAACCGTTTGACTTCATTTTGTTCATGACAGTGCTTATATTGCTTTCGCTGGGACTCATCATGGTTTTCAGCGCAAGTGCTCCAATGGCTGAAAAAGAGACCGGAAACATATACTACTATATAAAAAGGCAGCTGATATTCGCAGCCATCGGGATGGTCAGCATGCTGTTCGCAGCCAACTACGATTACCATAAGATCGGGAGGAAAACAGTATGGGCACTGTTCCTGGTCAGCATTGTCCTCCTCATACTCGTACTGATACCCGGCATCGGCAGCGAAGCCAACGATTCCAGGAGATGGGTCGAGATAGCCGGCGTTCGTTTCCAGCCGTCCGAGCTTGCAAAACTGGCGCTCATCCTGTTCTATTCTTTCAACCTGTCCAGGAGGAAGAGGCCCCTCAACTCGTTTTTCGGGGACCTGATGCCGTACCTTTTCGTGCTTGGCATAATCTGTGTGCTTCTGCTGCTTGAGACGCACCTGAGCGCAACGATAATCATGATCGCGATATCCATGATCATACTGTTCGTGGCAGGCGCGAAGATAAGGCATTTTGCGATATTGTTCGTGCCTGTCGTCGTTATGATCATAGCTGTCATTTCTTTTACCGACTACATGACTCCCAGGATAAATTCATGGATCGATCCGTGGAGCGACCCACGCGGCATCGGTTACCAGACCATCCAGTCCCTGTATGCTATCGCTTCAGGCGGGCTGTTTGGAAGAGGACTGGGACAGAGCATGCAGAAATTCCTGTATGTACCCGAACCCCATAACGACTATATTTTCCCGATAATTGCTGAAGAGCTTGGCTTTATTGGCGTGCTCGTGATTTTGCTGCTGTTTCTCATATTCATCTGGAGGGGGATCAAGATCGCGGTCCATGCGCCTGATTTATACGGGTGCCTGATTGCTTCGGGCATTACCGCGCTGATCGCCGTCCAGAGCCTTTTCAATGTGGCGGTCGTCACGAATTCCGTACCTCCCACGGGCGTATCGCTGCCTTTTTTCAGCGCCGGTGGTACCGCACTGATACTGTTCATGACCGAGGCAGGTATCCTGCTCAACATCTCGCGCTACTCCACGTATGAAAGAATCTGAACATATCGCATTTTCTTCGCATAAGATGGAATGTGTGCGAGGTGTTTTTATGAGCAGGTTGGTTATTACAGGAGGAGCCAGGCTCCAGGGCGAGATTGGGATCGAAGGCTCCAAGAATGCCGTATTGCCGATTTTGGCCGCGTCTTTGCTCAATGCCGGCGAAAGTGTCATCAAAAACTGTCCCAGGATCAGAGATGTCGATATAATGGTAAGCATACTCCGGAAGATAGGCTGCAGCGTGAAAGCCGAGGGCGATGTGATCATCGTCGACTCGGCGGGCCTGAAAGAGACCCGGATACCTGTCGAACTTGCGGCGGAGATGCGTTCTTCGATCATTTTCATGGGTCCGATGCTTGCCAGGTGCGGCCGTGTGACTATTAGCTATCCGGGTGGGTGCGTAACTTTTCGGGCACATAAATGGATCCGCGCGGCAGCCTGCCCGGTCAATGGGAATACTTGCTGATTCACCGGATACACCAGGAATCCGGGTATAAGACGTGCCGGTGACCGTTCCGCATCA
>DGEQ01000065.1:0-177 GCA_002386045.1 Hungateiclostridiaceae bacterium UBA3922
TATTATAAAAGGCAGTACGAACAGGTAGCCCATCATGGCTCTTTTCCTGTTGAGATTGAGCCCTCTTCTTTTCTTTTTCTTCGGGACCGCAACTGTCTTAAGTGCTTTGTCCGTTATTGCCGATGCTTTCATCGCTGACCCTCCTTAACTACTTTGAAATCAAGGGGCTCAACCGTG
>DGEQ01000065.1:415-2679 GCA_002386045.1 Hungateiclostridiaceae bacterium UBA3922
TCATCCAGCCACAGCCTGTATTCGGCAGAGTAATAATTATCGAAATAGGATTCTTTCACCAGTGAATTCTCTTCGTATATGAAGCAGAAATATATGCCCGATCCGGTCTCGATCGATTTGAGGAATGCCTTCCTGTAATCGGCCGACAGGTTGATCGGTGTCGCCGCATATGCTATATGGCCACGCACGACCATCTGGAAGAACGGGATGCTCTCATCGGTAAGATGGAACCGGTTCGATTCTTCAGGTATGTCAAGGATATAGTCCGTGTATGGCAGCGCATAGCTGTTGCCTCCCATAGCCATGACCGACAGGCCGGAATCACGTATTTTCTTTATCTGCTCCTCGACTATCACCCGTGCCTGCTGCCTGTCGACAAGTTTCTTTTCCCTGAAGTCGGAATTCACATTCACAGCGGCGTCCCTGAGCGAAATGCCTGTCACGGACAGGTTTTTGAGGCTCTTTATCATACCGTCGACAATGGACGGTATCCTTGACGGACTGATGATATAGAAAGTGCCCAGGGACCTTTGCGGCATGTTGGTCGCAAGGTTGTACCGGAACACCGATGCAACTTCCTTCGTGATATAGCGCGCCGCATGGAACATCGGAATGAAGCTGTCAAAAAGCTTATCCCTGTAATTCAGGATAAAACCGAGTTCCGGGAAGTATTCCACGCCTTTTTCTCCAAGGAAGGTCTGCAGCTTCCTGAAGCCTTTTTTCCCTCCCAGTTTCGACATCAGCTTCAGGCTTTTGGGGATGGTATGGTCTATACCTCCATTGGCCCATCCCGTATACTTGAGGATCACTTCCCTGATGCCGGCTTCATTCAGTTCCCTGATGATCTCTATCGTCTGTTCATAAGTGGTCAGCGGTTCCGCGACTCTGACGGGTATCCCGAGTATCGGCTTCACCTTGTCCACGGCGCCTACCACTTCAAGGAAGAACGGGACGCTGTCCCTGGGTTTTTCCTTTCCCATCCCGAGACCTTCGAGGTAACTGCGGTAATAAGCCGCCATCCCCGAATAATTGGCGTCTTCGCCCTCCAGGAACTTGTACCTGATCTTTATATCGCCCTTGAATACCCTGGGCTGGAACACCATGATGGTGTTGTTTCCCGAGTAATCGCCAATGTCCAGCACGTCATTCTGAACGAGCACGAAGGCCGGATATACGGTGTTGTATGAATTCACCCTTCCGGAGATATCGGCCCAGATCCTGGCCATGGCATCGCCGGACTCGATTATGGCGAAAAAGGCATCGTCGCCCCTTTTCATACCGAATACAGGGAGATATGCCTGCTCGATGATGCTCGTCCTCTCACTTATAGGGATCGACTGGTCCGAGCCATATACATCGATCGCATAGGTCTGGGCCTTGAGTTTTCCGTTGTTGAGGTATATCAGGGAACCGGACCCATCAGGCACGAGCATATAGCCGCTTTCATCCGTTCCGGCGGCTCCAAAGAACTCCAGCAGCGACATTGTATATATTGGATACGAATCCGCGTTATATTCGATCTCATCAGTCGGGACACGTACGACCAGGTTGTCTCCTTCCAGCGTGTATTCCACTGGTATCACGAAGTGTTCCAGGTTCTCTTCAGCCGGAGGCACATTGTTCGCAAGATGGTCCTCGTTCATGTCATCGAGCGTGTATCCGGCCGATATGACTATTTCCTGCAGGGTTTCCTTCATAAAGTCCTTGATGTTGTCTCCGAGGACATACAGATCTCCGTCCGCTGCGCTTGGGAATTCGTTGAGTATATCCTGTTTCTGTTTTTCGGTCTTGGCTTTTTCCAGTGATATCAGCCTGTATTTGCTTACCAGCGACTTGCCGGTCTTTTCATCCAGGTTCTTCAGGATCTTTTCTTCCATTCTTTCCTTGCTGATCCTCAGTGGAAGGATATAGATCTTTTCCTCCCTGCCGATCCTGTAATCTATCCTCACGCCGTTATCGACCGGGGTTATCTCGAACTGCCCGTATTTTATGCAGTCGGTATAATTGTTCATCTGTCTCTGCTGTGCTGACGGCGTGTAATATGTGATCGTCATCTGTGAATTCAGTTTGTCCTTGTTTATGGCTGAAGCTATCGGGTCCTCATTCCTGTCAGGAGGATTCGTATGCCACACTTTGCCTGTCTTTTTATCCCTGACCGCAACCACGGTGGTTTCTTCATCTATGTAAAGCTGCAGGTGATCATTCTCCGCTACCATCTTCATCGTTTCGGGCACAGTCGTATCAGCCTGGCTGCTGCCGGAATC
>DGEQ01000065.1:2905-13126 GCA_002386045.1 Hungateiclostridiaceae bacterium UBA3922
CCCCCCTATAGTCTCAGTGCTACTTCCTTGTAAATTGTATAGAAGAACGAGAACATCTGCTGCAGCAGGCTGAAGAACAGCAACGCTATGAAGATGATCAGGCCCATTCCTATCACGATGCAGATGCTTGTCAGGAATGTCTTTGTCAGCGAGTACTGGTGCACTACGCTTGTTCCGAGGAACAGCAGCACACCGGCCCATACGATCGCCAGTATGTCAAAAAACCTGTAGAACGCCGCCTCTTCAAGCGTTATTATGTTGCTGAAAACGATGAGCGGCAGGTTTATCAGTATTATCGGTATAAGCGCATAAGCGCTCGTTATCACTATGTCCTTAAAACTCCCTTCACCGTCCATCAGCGTCGTCAGGCACCAGTTTGCCACGCACCACAGGAAAAACGGCAATGCAACGCTCAATATCTCCACTATGATGTTGAGCTCCCGCAGTTTGACTTCATTCAGTATGAAACCCGTGAGCTGCCTGCGCAGTATGAATGTGACGCATACCATCGCAACGATGAGCATGGCTGTCTTAAGGTTGCCCTTCTTCTCGTGCTTAAGATCCCAGAAACCGTCAAACGGGTGAAATATCAGGTACAATGAATACCTCAGACTCTGCAATACCTCCATTTATGCTTCCACCTTTCCCATGGCTTTCAATCCGGCTTTTTTCCTGACCCTGATCCGCTTAAGGACCCGTGACCCGATATACAACACCACAAGTCCCGCAACTACCAGTCCGAAGTTATCACCGATCACTTCCTGCCTGTAAAGGTCAAACGCCTTGCTGTAATAATCCCTCTTGTTGCCGAGCTTGAAATATTTCATGGCATTCCTGAAGTCGTCTTTCCTCAGGTATGCTTTACCCATGCCTATATACGCCAGTTCACAGTTTGCGTTATACTTCAGGACCTGTTCCCACCTTGCGGCCGATTCGTCGTATTTGCCGTTCAGGTGGAGTTCGACTGCTTCTTTCACCAGCCTGCCGTATTCCGTAGGTTCAAACACGGTGATCTGCGCCATGTTGAAGTCAAGCACGACAAACTGGTCGTTTATTATGTCAAGGGCTACGGGATCCCTGAAGTTGCCGAGCCTGTTACCGATACCTCCGAATACGTAAAGGAGGTTGCCGTCGGTATCGTACGTGAATATCCTTCCCTTTTTCTTGTCCAGGACGCTGTATATGCCCGAATCCTCGACGCAGACGTCATACAGCTGGGAATGGCCGGCTTCGGCATAGCCGCGCGATCTGAAAGAAACGTCGCCTACAGGAGGGAAGTAGCCGTTCCTCCTGAGAACGTCAGTGCCGGTCGGATTGAGCTTCCTGACGGGCGCATACCTGTCGTCTTTCGATCTCGTACGTATCGCATAATCGATATCCTCCAGGGCTATAGTGCCGGTAGTGACATACAGGAACCCGTCATTATCGATGTCAATGTTGTTGTATTCAGTCGGTACGAACAAAACCATCCTTTCCCTCTGTTCGTCCGTCGCTATCATTTTCCATGTATAGTCGATCAGATTGAATTTTACCTTGCTTGCACCGGTATAGCCTACAAAATCTCCATTGTGGTCGAGTTCGATCAGTCCCTGGTTCACACCCTGTGCTACGATATAGATCCTGTTTGCCTTGTCTACCACCAGTGCTGTTGGATAGTACTTGAAGTCGGCCGGGATGATGTCCGACACGGGAGGACCTATTTCCCTTATGAACTTCCCATCGGGATCCAGGTGCACTATCCTGGAATTGTCGGTATCTGCGACGTATATCTCGCCTGTCGGCGTAACGAAAAGACCCTGTGGATTCCTGAATGTATCCCGGACTCCGTTTTTATCGAAACCGTCGATGATCCTGTCCAGTTCCCAGTTTTCATTTATGACTACTATGCGGCTGTTTCCCGAATCTGCTACATACAGCCTGTTATCCGGGCCTGTGAAAAGGTCTGACGGTTTGTTGAAATTGTCGATATCAAGGGCCCTTCCGTCTATTATCCTGGATGGGACGTATGCCGCCGGCGCCGGTATCGGCGTGCCCCAAAAGTCATAATTGTAGTTGCTGTATGGTTCATCCGCATGGGCAACTGCCGGACAAAGCAGTACGAATATGAACACGATCGCCAGTATCCTTCTTGCTCTCAACGCCCAGCCCCCCCTTCTAGTCGTCCTTAATCCCGGATTTGGCCATGGTCTGGATGATACTGCTCTGAGTGACCATGAATAAGGTAACCGGTACTATCATCATCAGCAGCACGACCGCGGCGCCTACTCCCGCCCTGGCAAAGCCGCCGAGCAGTATCTGGTTGAGCGCATACGGCAGTGTTTTCAACTCCTCGCTGTAGATAAACGTGCTTCCCGTGTTGCCCCACAGTGTCTGGAACGAAAAGATCACCAGTGTCAGCCAGGCAGGCTTGACGCACGGCATCGCTATGGTCCAGAACGTCCTGAACTCGCTGGCACCGTCCATGCGTGCCGATTCGAGGAGAGAGTCAGGGACCGTCTCCATGAACTGCTTCATGAGGAACAGTCCAAGCGGGTACCCGAAAGCAGGTATGATCAACGAAAGATATGTATCAAGCCAGTTCAGCCTTGCCATTACCAGGTAGTTCGGTATAGCAGTCACGACAGAAGAGAACATGAGTGATGTGACCACTATGCTGAAGAACAGCTTTGAACCGGGAAACCTGTGCTTCTCGAGGGCATAGGCCGCCATTGACGCCACCACCACGTGCCCGGCGGTGCCGGCAGCCGTTATGAACAGCGTGTTGAATATGTACCTGGAAAACGGCACCCACGACTGGGCCATCAGCAGGAACAGGTCCCTGAAGTTGTCCATGGTGGGGTTCCGGACGAAAAACCTCGGTGGGAACATGAACAATTCATCAAGGGGTTTGAACGCATTGCTGATGGCATATATCATGGGAAGCACCATGAATGAGCCGAACAGCACCAGCACGGCGATACTGAATATATCTCCACCCAGTGAACGGTTCAGCCTCTTCGTGTTGAGTTTCCGATGCCTCATACTATCTTCCCACCTTCCTCAGCAGATTCTGTACCACCTTGTTGCAGAAGATCATCGTCAGGAACAGCACCGTAGCGATGGCCGAAGCGTAACCCATTTCGAAGCGGATGGTGCCGTAATCGATAAGGTGGTTGACTACAGTATGTGCCGCATAATCAACGCTGGGCATGCCGGCAAGCGCTATAGTCACATCGCTTATCGCGAACGAAGAAGTGATCGACATCACTGCGCCGAACATCAGCATGGGCTTCATGTTCGGCAGGGTTATGTACCACAGTTCCTGCCACCGGTTCTTTATGCCATCCACCACTCCGGCTTCGTACTGTACCCTGTCTATGCTCTGCAGGCCCGCGACGAATGACAGGAAACCTGTGCCGAGACTCATCCACAGCACGACTATCATGATGACAGGCATTATATATTTGGGATCCTGGAGCCACAATATGGGCTCTGTTGCGATACCGAGCTTGATCAGCGTTGAGTTGATGTAGCCGTAGGCGTCACTGCTGAACATTACCTGCCATATCATGTACACATTTCCGGAAATGGACGGAGCGTAAAATATCAGGACCATGAGTGCCCTTATCTTCGGGGGCAGTTCATTTATGAACCACGCAAACATAAGCGATGCGAGATACCCGATCGGTCCCGTGATGGCTGCCAGCAGGAAAGTGTTCTTGACAGACTTGAGAAATACATCGTCACTCAGGAAAAGTCTTGTGTAATTCTGCCAGCCTATGAATTTCGGCGTCTCCAGTATATTGAAGTAAGTGAAGCTGAGCCCCATCGAAACCACTACGGGTATGATGGTGAAAACGAAGAATATTATCCCGAAAGGCGCCACGAACAGGTAAGATATCTTGTTCTTCCAAACCTGTTTTTTCAGGTTCTCAAACCTGCTCCTGAACGTGACGGTCTTTCCCTGCACAGGCTGCACAGCCTTTTCTACTACAGCAGACATTTATTTACCCCCATCCCTCAGCGGCAAGCCGAATTCTTTCCTCTTATTGTCGATCTCTTCGTTTATTATCCTGACATAGTCCAGCAGAGTCTCCCTGGGATCCGCGCCTTCGTTGAATACCTTCCTGAAGGCATTGTTCAGATGCCTCGAGGTAAAGTAACCGCCAGGAACTTCCGGATTGCCATTGACCCACTTCCTCTGCTCCGCCAGTGCATTGTAGTCCTTCACGGGCCACGGGAGCCTCTTTGCAGCTTCCATGTTCGCGGTCGGGTGACGTGCGGCTGCACCCATCAGGCTTTCCATCTCACGTCCGAACCTGACCTGTGTCTCGGCGCTCACCCACCATTTCAGGAACTTCCATGCAGCTTCCTTGTTCTTTGTCTGGCTGATTATCATGGCTGCGTATCCGCCGCCGATGGTGGACCTGTCGATGGTCCCGTCCTCCTTGACTGTACCCGGTATGGGCGCCATCTCCCACAGTCCTCTCAATTCGGGAGCAAATACCTGCAGGTTGTTGTAGAGCCAGTAATCATGGAGCAGCAACGGCATCTGGCCTGTCCTGAAACGGTTCATCGCATCGAATACGACCGGGAATTTATAGTTCACATACAACTCGCTCCATTTCTTGAATGCCTTTATTGCTTCTTCCGTATCAAGAGCGCTTGATATACCGTCTCCGTTGTACAGCTGTCCTCCTTCCTGATAGAGGAACGTACTGTAAGACTCCATCGCCCCCCACGGGTCGAAGTTCCCGTTATTGTTCACAGCCACCGGGAGGCTTACTTCCATATTGGCTTTCTGTATTATCGGGATGATATAGTAGAGTTCATCCCATGTATTCGGAGGTTCGATGCCCAGTTCCTCGAGAATATCCTTGCGGTAGAACATCATGAGGAACAGCTGCTGTTCAGGCAGTCCATATAAGCCGCCCTGGAATCTGAAAGGCAGGAGCGATGCATCTGTGAACTCCCTGAGCACCTCGTTCAGATCCGGGAACTGGGTCAGGTCTACGGCAGCATTACGCGTCGCATAGTTGACCGGATCGCTGTTGAAAACGGACAGGGCAACGTCCGGTCCCCTTCCGGCCACCGTGGCAGGCAGCAGCACATTCTGCTGGACAAGTTCCAGGTTGACGGCTATGCCTGTCTCCGGTACGAACGAGTCATCTATTATCTTCTTGAGCACCTGGGCCTGGTCACGTCCCGTAGTGATCCAGACAGTGATGGCCTCGTCCGTTTCATATACATTCCCGACGCTGCTGTAATCCTCCGTGAACGAGGCTATGAAGGCTGATATCTCATGGATCATGCGCCTGAAGAAAGACGCCTCTGCCTTGGGTATTTCTTCGCCGGGTGCGGAAATGACGAAATAATCTATCTCAAAAGGCTGGTTCCTCGTATCGTTTATCCAGGTGCCGAGCGCACCGACATTGTCCCTGAACTGTACCATCCTGTTCTGGATAGTGCGCGGTCTTTTTGCCATATCATCCAGCTGGTAGGCAAGCCTGTTGAGTATGGCATGGTTGGAACCGCGCTGGCCGGTCAGCTGCACGAGTTTGTCTGAAAGGCTCCTGAGCAGCTCGCCCTGTTCCCCGAGCGTCTTTATCACATCGGGGATCTTTTTGTGCAGCTGGTAATCCCTGTAACGGTCCGGCGAAGATCCTACTATCATGAGGATCTTCCTGTAAGCACTGTTCAGTATGTAAACGCTTTCTTCAGCTTTTCTGAGTATCTCGGCAACATCGCCCAGGACGACTTCCATCCGTATCGTGTTTTCCCCTTTTTTCAGGTAAAACAGGTACGGTTCGTCTTCGCCGCCGAGCACGAAGTTCTGCCATAAAGCCGTAAACCCGAACGGTATGTTTTCCACTTCCCTGAAAGGAACTTCTCCGTTTATGAGCAGCCTCCTGCTTGAATACTGGCCGCGGGTGATGTTCTGCCTTCCCTTGATCGTTATCTGGTAAAGGCCTTCCTTGTCGACATTCACTTTCCATTCTATCCACTGTCCCGGCTGCTGCCAGTTGGTGCTGCCGATCGTATTCAGGCGTATCTTGGACTTGTGGTATGGGACCGTATTGGGAGAAGTACGGTCATTGAGCGGGTAAAGGGTCGGATCCGACTTATAGGAGGCACTTTCGCCCTGTATGAATATCGCTTCGCCGTCATAAACCTCGTATCCTTTTTCCTTCCACTCCCTGAGCCTTTCCTCGTATGTCGGGACAGTGCTGCACTGGGTGAGCTTCAGTGTCTTTATGACCATCGGCTCCTTTACTGATACGAGCTTGAGCGTATTCTTGCCCTGCTTGAAGTAGAACAGGTAGGGATCATTGTAATAGCCCATGCTGTCGAAGAAATAGGAAGACTGCCAGCGGGGCTGCTCTACCTGGCGGGGTCTTATATCGTTGTCGCGGTTGTCACGCCTCACTTCTTCCGCATTGACCCAAACCCTTGAGAAAACGATATGCTTCGCATCATTGAACGGGCTTTCGTCGTTTATCCAGACTTCACGTTCTATGGAGGCGCTGCGTCCTTCTATCGGGAAATACTCGATATACAGGTTGTACAATCCTTCCCGGGGCACATCCACTTCCCACGTGACATATCCCATTTCGTCGGTCTTCAGGGATTTTCCGGCCGAACCTTCGAAATTTTCAAGTATCTCGACATCCATATCTGTATCGATATATTTGTCGACTTCTACTTCGACCTCGATCTGCGGCCTTGCGGCATCTTTATACCTGGATATGTAATACTCGTATGTATCGGTTCGCCGGATCGCGGAAGCGTCCGATATTTCCATGCCTCCGCCTGCGGAATCGACTGTGTCACCATTGGAAATGCCTGTGCCTGAGATGGCAAATGTAAGAATGAAAGCTACTGCCAACAGTTTCGATAACTTGCGTGCAGTCATCCTTTTCATATATACAGCCCCTTATTTTTTTCTATATATGACAAAACAGTAAAATTATATTCCGGTCGAATTATTTTTTATATCTTTAGAAATACAGAAAATAATTGAAGTTAAACAAAATATACAAAAATAAAGCTTCTGTCAATCAATTCTTAGTACAAGTTTAATTATAGTTTTACTTTCCAGTTATGTCAATCACAATTTGGCAGAAATCCCTGGTACACGGCCAATGCAGCGTTATAAGGCATTACGCCGTTGTACCGCGCACTTTACTGACCCGTTTATCACATTATTTGTCAGGTCCATATCACATTACATGCGCATTACAAAATATGATATGTAATATTACAATATCATTCACGACAAATCAACAGGCACTTTTGATTTCCCACGTGAACCGCCTTGTTTCGGTACCGCATTTCTGCTAAAGTATAATCAGCCTGTAAAACAAAAGGAGTGTCCCTTTTGCCGTTTGACGGAGTCGTAGCAAAATGCATAGTGGAAGAACTCACAGAAGAGCTTGCGGGAGGGCGCATCGACAAGGTGCTGCAGCCCGAAGCCGATGAAATAGTGCTGGCCGTGAGGGCCCGGAACAGGAACCACCGGCTTTTGCTGAGCGCAAGTCCAAGGTACCCGAGGATACACCTTACCGGAACGGTCAAGGAAAACCCTCCTGTCCCCCCCGCATTCTGCATGCTCCTGAGGAAACACCTCACCAGGGGAAGGATCGTCTCATTCGAATCCAGCGACTATGAAAGGGTCATCGGTATAAATATCGAGGCAATCGGCGAACTCGGGGACTTATCGCAGAAAAAGCTCGTTATCGAAATAATGGGCAGGCACAGCAACATCATACTGCTCAATGAAGCCGGCAGGATCCTCGATGCCATAAAACATGTGGATTCGGAAATAAGCAGCGTCCGGGAAGTAATGCCCGCCAGGCAGTACATCCCGCCGCCTTCACAGGACAAGCTCTCCCCTTCCGGCCTGGACATCGGGCAACTGATCGGGCTTCTCGATACGTCGGGTAAAAACGTTGAAAGGTTCCTTCTCGATAACATAAAAGGATTCAGCCCGCTTTTGTGCCGTGAAGTCTGCTTCCGCGCAGGAATTGAAGGCAGCAGGCGTACAGCCGGGCTGACGGACAGGGAGCGCTCTTCCCTGGCGGATGCGCTGCGGTCGGTGATCGAAGAGATCAGCGCCGGCAGGTACAGTCCCGCTGTATACTTTGAAGACGAAAAACACCAGGTGCCCGTCGATTTCCACTGCATCAGCCTCAGGCAGTTTGCTTTCATGGAACGGTCCGGTTCCGTCAGCAAAGTTCTCGACTTGTTTTACGCTTCGCGCGATAATGCCGAACGCCTCAGGCAAAAAAAGGCTGACCTTTACAAGGTGCTGAACAACTCCATCGAGCGTTGCGAAAAAAAGCTGGCGATCCAGCAGGATACGCTGAGGGAATCGGCCGACAGTGAGAAATTCAGGCTTTACGGCGAACTGATCACCGCCAATATCTACGCGATACCCAGGAACGTGAAAAAAGTATCGCTCCTCAACTATTACAGCGAAAGCGGCGAATACGTCGAGATCCCCCTCGATCCCGACCTGACGCCGCAGGCGAATGCACAGCGATACTTCCGGAAATATGCTAAAGCAAAGAGTACATATGCAAATACCTCGCAGCAGATACAACAGACGCAAGCCGAACTCGATTACCTGGAGAGCGTGCTCCAGATGCTGGACAACTGCACGACCGTGCAGGAGATCGACGAGGTCAGGCAGGAACTCGTGGACCAGGGATACATGGCACAGAAGCGCAGGCGGCAGGACAAAAAAGGAGCCGCCGTTACGAAGCCTTTCCATTACAGGTCTTCTGACGGGTTCGACATCTTCGTCGGGAAAAACAACATCCAGAACGACCGCCTGACTTTCAGGGTCGCGCGGTCCGGCGACATCTGGCTCCATACGAAGGCCGTCCCTGGCTCCCACGTGATCATCAGGCGGAACGGGCGCGACATCCCCGACCGGACCATAGAGCAGGCGGCCGTCATAGCCGCATGGCACAGCAAGGCCAGGATGTCGTCCAACGTCCAGGTCGACTATACGCAGGTGAAAAACGTAAGCAAGCCTTCCGGGGCAAAGCCGGGCATGGTGGTATATACGAACTACAAAACTGCTGTCGTCACCCCGGACCAGTCCCTGGCTGAAAGCCTTAAGGTATAAGCCCGGAAGCCTTAAGGCATAGGCCCGGCAGGATGTCCTTCCTGGAAACCGGATACTGTTCGTGTTTAGTCAGCGAGTATCCGATATTCAGTCAGGGAGTATCCGGCTTTCGCAATCATGCAGAGTCCGGTTTGTATGGGCATCCTGCAATAATGGAGCATCCGGCAATAATGGGGCGACCGGTTACCACTGGAGTGTCCGGCAATAATAAGGCGACCGGTTATGATGGAGTTTCCTGATATAACGCATTTTATATAACGCATTTTCAACTGATATGCAGATGTCGATCCAATAAAGGAGTACCCGATAAAGGATTATCCGAAAGGCGGAGATGCGCCGAAAGCATCTCCTGCCGCATACGCCACGAAACTCCGGCGCCGCAGGGCCATGGCGCCGGAAAGATGGAAAGGAGAGGACCGGATCATGGAAAAAGACAGTGTCAAGGGCACAAAAACCTGCGGCGGCACAGGATCAGTCAGCAAAGCACACAGCAGCACCGGCACAGCCGGCAAGGCCTGCGAAGCGCCAAAAGCCGCGGAGGATTATATCAGGAAAGCACTTGAAATGGGCGCCGATCACGCGGTATTCTTCAGGACCGGGGATATCGAGTTCGATCCCAGGTCGCTGCTGAAATGCATGTTCGGCTGCAGTTCATGGGGCAAAGACCATACCTGCCCGTCAAGGCCGGGTTCACTAAAGCCCTGGGAATATGAGCAGATATTCAGGAGATACAGCTGGGGCATCATAATACACTCCCACAACAAGAAAACCTCCCAGGAAATCTCCTTCGCGATAGAAAGCCAGGCCTTCACTGACGGCTACTACATGGCATTTTCGCTGAGCGACTGCTCCATCTGCCCCGAGTGCGGCGGCAGAAAAGGACTGCCCTGTGCTGATCCCAGGAAGGCAAGGCCGGCATTCCACAGCGTCGGCATCGACGTATTCAAAACGGTCAGAAAGTTCGGTCTGCCCATAGAAACGCTTAAAAGCGGATCGGATGAGCAGAACTGGTACTCGGCAGTGTTTATCGAATAAAAAATCAGGTGCTTCCTGTTGTCGGGTCACCGGGATATGGCATATAATTGGTTTAATACCATTGGCTCAACACC
>DGEQ01000065.1:13314-15122 GCA_002386045.1 Hungateiclostridiaceae bacterium UBA3922
CCATTGGCTCAACACCTTGGCTCAATGCATTTAACTTAATGTCTTTGGCTTAATGTTCGGCTTAATGTATTTGGATCAATGCCTTTGGTCCAACACCATTGGTTAGATGCCATTGCTTAATGCCTTTGGCCTGATACATATGGTTCATACCTATGGTTCAACATAATTGGCTTAATACCATTGGTTCAATAATCTGATGCAGGAGTGGTTGATATGGTATCTGAAAAAATACTCGCGAATCTGAAGCGGTCCTCATGGATAAGGGCCATGTTCGAGCAGGGCGAAAACCTCCGCAAAAAGTACGGGGCCGACAACGTCTACGACTTCTCGCTTGGCAATCCTGACCTGGAACCGCCGCAGAAGGTCAAGGAAGTCCTGAAAAAGACGGTGCTTTCGGACATTCCTAAAATGCACGGCTACATGAGCAATGCGGGCTATGCCGATGTCAGGGCAGCCGTCGCCGAAAGCCTCAGGAAGACCAAGGGCGTGCCCGTAGAGGCCTCCCACGTGGTGATGCAGTGTGGAGCCGGCGGTGCCATGAACGTGGTGCTTAAAACCATCCTGAACCCGGGTGAGGAAGTCATCGTACTCGCTCCTTATTTCGCCGAATACCTCTTTTACATAGACAACCACGGCGGCATCCCTGTCATCGTGGATACGGACAGGGAAACATTCCAGCCTGACGCTGAAAAGATCCACGACGCAATCACGCCGAAAACCAGGGCGATAATAATCAACTCCCCGAACAACCCGAGCGGCGTCATTTACAGCCGGAGATCAGTCGAGAGCATTTCAGAGGTCATAGAAAAAAGGCAAAAGGAATTCGGTACGACCATTTGCGTCATCTCCGACGAGCCGTACGACAAAATAGTATATGACGGCGCCGAAGTCCCGTCCGTGTTCGAGGTGTTCAGGAATTCCGTCATCGTGAATTCCTACAGCAAATCGCTCTCGCTCCCGGGCGAAAGGATCGGTTTCGTCGCGGTCAACCCCAGGATTGGCGAAACATCCGACCTCGTCGACGGGCTCATTTTCTCCACGAGGACGCTGGGCTTCGTCAACGCCCCTGCCCTCTTCCAGCGCATACTTCCCGAGTCGCTCGACGCACAGGTGGCCGTCGATGTCTACAAAAAGAGGCGCGACATGCTCTATGAGATCGTCACGAAGGCCGGTTTCAAATGTATCAAACCGCAGGGCGCATTTTACCTGTTCCCGCAGTCACCGATAGAAGATGATGTGAAATTCTGCAGCGAAGCCCTCAAGTACAACATGATCATCGTGCCCGGCACGGGATTCGGTTTCAGGGGCTTCTTCAGGCTTGCCTACTGCGTGGATGAAAAGACGATAGTCAACTCGCAAAAAGCTTTTGAAGCGCTCGCAGCGGAGTTCATATAAAGCGTCGCCCGGTTGGGAATGCGGCGCATAGGCGCCAATTGCAGCGGCCGGCGCATTATACGCGGTGCCTGCAATCCCAAATACGGTGCCCGGAGCTTCAGATGTTGAACCCGGGCGCTAAATGCGTTACCTTGCAGGTCAAATGCAGCGCATTGGCATCAATTGCAGCGGCCGGTGCATAATTGTTGCGCCGGCCTTTCATTTCCTTCGCCGATCCTTTTATTTCTTGTAGCATTATTTTCTTGTGCAGTTTTTTCATTTCTGTGCAGTAATCAGATCGACTCTCCAAATTTCCCAGTTATGTCCGTATAATGGTGTAAATTGAATAAACGCTCAAAAAAGCCAGACCAAAGCTTCTTGAAATAGCCCAGGAGCAGATAAAGCTGATAAAAGCAGCATCTGTCTCTTATACA
>DGEQ01000111.1:0-3353 GCA_002386045.1 Hungateiclostridiaceae bacterium UBA3922
GAACATAAAGCAGGAAAGTACGCCCGCCATCGCGTATTCTGCCTGCTGCCACAGGTAAGGGAATGTCAGCAGTTCAGGGAAGTCAGGGTGTATCAGTGCCGTACCTGAAATCACGCCGCCCGGGATGTACGACCAGTCGGCCCGGTTGAACCCGTAGCCTACTGTCGCCGACCTGGCACCTATTCCGGAAGCAAACGAAGCGGTATTGGATCCCGGGTGGCATCCCAGCACGAAATTCAATGCATTGAAAATCAGTTCGGGATCGAAGATACCGGGAAATGCCCTGTAAAGGTAATAGTACTCGAACGCCATCCTTTGGATCGCCCAGCCCGCTCCCCATATATGGGGATGATAGGGTATCCCGTAAGGCATCTCGGCGCTTTGCCGCTCATATTTCTCCTTCAGGGCAGGCACAGCGCCGCAGATAGCCTTCGTAAAGCCTTCATCGCCAACAGCTTCAATGGCCCTCGCAACAAACCAGCCAGTTCTATCAATATTCCGGACTATGAATCCGGCCTCCGACAGCAGGAAGTCCCTGTATTCCTGCTCCCCGGTGGCCAGGAGCAGTTCGGCTGCCGCATGCAGCTTTGCCGTCCTCGCGTCGCCGCTTCCGTCGGCGATCCTGTAAAGCTCGCGTGCGGTCTCCAGTGCTTCGCCGCTCAATTTATCGTTGAATCCTTTCAACGCCCGTGAAGCGGCTGCCAGGTGGGCGGCAGTCGTCAGTTCCCTCATGGGATTATCTTCAGTGAACACCCACCTGTCGTCGTCATTCCCGCTGATACCGTCTGTCATTGTGGAACTGTCCCCAAGGTGGACATACTGCCTCAGGCGGCTGCTGATGATGCCACGGTAAAGACGCCCCAGCGCGCGGTATCCGCCGACGACCGAAAGAACGCCGTGCTCTATCTGCTGCAAAATATCATTTTTGCCGTCAGGCTGATGGATCTCGGTTATTTTCCTCTCCTGGTCGATGGTGGTCACATCGTAGTCGACGCCGAATTCTTCGTATACCAGCGTCAGCATGTAAACTTCACCGGACTGGGATTCCACGCGAAGGTCGAAATCCCCGGCATCGTGCCAGCCTCCGACATTCAGCCCGGGGACCACATCTCCGGGCTTGTACCTGGTCAGCGTGGAGGGACCCTGCCTGTACCCGTCGAAATGGTTATGGTCCACCGGCGCCATACGGGCGTCGTCGTTATGGCAAAGCCCATGCCATACGCGGTATTTCTCGCTCACCCTCATATGGCACATCTGTACGGGAAGGAAATATTCCAGCACCGGCTGCCATACGCCGCGGTCGTAAACATCGTGAGCAATGCGGAAAACAGACGACTCCGACGTGCCGTACCGTACCTTGTACAATCCTTCTTCCTTTATATCAGTGAAATCGAATCTCAGGTAATCATAGCGGAGGAACCTTCCCCATTCCTGCGCCTCCGCCGAGAAAACTTCCTCTTCGCCGTTCTCAGTGATTTTGACAAGCACGGGCCTGTTGCGTTCCGAATCACGCCTGTCAAGCTCTATCACTGCCATTTTCCCCTGGTCGGGATGGTATCCCACCTGCGAGACCTGGACGACCGGGTCGTACATCCAGCTTTCGACCACGTTCGGCGTGATTACCCACCGGATGGCATTTTCGGTCACGCCCGCAGGTACCTCGCTGCTCACCACGAACCAGCCGTTATTGTGGTTCATGCGCCCGTCGTAAAGTTTCAGTTCCGCGCCAATGCTCTCTATGACAATGCGGCTGTACGGGTCGTCGGGCCGCACGACAAAACGCCTGCCGACAGCATAAGGCTCGGCGATGACGTCGTCTGCAACGATCGGGCTGTATTCACTTCCGCCGATCAGCCGATCAATATCCGCCCTGGCGTCGGGCTGCCTGAAATCCCCGACATGCCGGATGTTGGACGTCATTTCCAGGACAGGCCCGTTAGGCTGCCAGGGAAAAATGCCGTGTCTGTCGTCCATTATCCAGGGCTTTCCGAACAGCGTTCCCGGGAACAGTTCCAGGTTGAAGCATATCTTGCCGACGAACCTCTCGGGTATCGGCCTGTCCAGGTCCACGGTGATCACAACTGAAGGTCCTTCACCTTTGACGGTGACTTTGTATGTAAACTCAAAATCCGGGTATATCATAGGGTTGAAACCCTTCAGGTGCCTCGACGGGTCAGGGTAGCACAGCGTAGTGGTTATCAAATTGGCTGATTCGTCTGTTTCACGGCTGATCAGCTTCGGAACCGGCTGCCACTGGCCCGGCGTCTGTTCGAACCGTATGTCGCCGTTCGAAGCGAGCCTGTTGCCGTGCATGATGATGGTCACACCGGACTGATGCCCTTCCGGGTAAAAGTCGCTGAATGCCATCACGTCGACGCCCATGTTCCGGAGATATCCGGCCCCGGCGTCCAGTATGAAACCCCGGTTTGTGACGGTGCTTCGTTCACTGCATTTGCTCATGTCGGATCCATTGCCATAACTGTTGATACATTTGCCTGACTTGTCCATATAGCTCTCCTGTCATATTTCTTACTGGAATCACCATATTGCTCCGATACAAGACTATACCCGTAATCAATTATACCAGAAAAACCCGGCACAGGGCCACTTTGCAGCAACACCGCAGCGGCGGTTTCACGGCTTCATCACCGGTCCTGGCTTTCGGCTTCTATCGCGCGGAAGATCCTGAGGGCAAAGGCGCTCTTTGTCCCGATGATCAGTACAGGTGCAATGAACACTCCCACAAAAAGAAGCAGCCAGTCATAGAAGAAAAAGAGCCATACTTCGAATCCCACGATGGCGGTGCAGATCAGTGACCGGACCACGAATCGCGAGAATATATCCCTGGAGTTCGAAAGATGGCGGAAAATCGAATTTTGATACCGCGCTGCGAGGGCAAAAACATAGAAAAAGTGCACATGGAACATTGCCAGGCTCAGGAAGCCCAGCACCAGGAAAATAAGCGGATTGCCCCTGGAATTCTCGAACAGGAAGAAGTCAGCCACGATGGCTGCAACACATACAATGGCCATTACTGACAAAACCAGGCCTTGCTTCACGTTTGCACGGAATGCCCGCAAGTATTCCTTTACAATGCCCGTGTCCCGGTCTTCTATGATTTTGAGCATCACGCTGTAGGCAGCGATCGCAGATACCCCGAATGTCACTACGGGCAGTGATCCGAGAAGAAACAAGAAGTTCAGTACCAGCAGATCCCAGATCCGGGACAGGACCTGCGCTGTCTTGCTGTCGTAGGAAAACAACCTGGCCAATTCGAAACCTCCGGTCCTCTTATTTTAAGTGCAAAATCCATTCGCTTACATTATAGCAGTTCTTCTGCATCAGTTCAGCAC
>DGEQ01000111.1:3581-4212 GCA_002386045.1 Hungateiclostridiaceae bacterium UBA3922
AAAATGAATCCCCCGCTGTGGAAGCGGGGGATATCAGACGTTTCACCGTTCCTGCCCCCTGGTCCAGCCATACGGACCACTGAAGGGGGACAGTTCTTTGCCCGGTCCGGGATCGGCCCGTAACACTGATCAGCGATCAGTTCTCGGCCTGCTGCAGCCTGTAGCGCACTGCTGCCTGCTGGCGGGACCATTCACGAACCTGGTCATAGCCGTATTCATTGCATACCTTGATCATCTGCTGTACATGGTAGTTGAATTCACCGTCATTCTTTGCATAAATGGCACGCCACGAGTATTGCTTGATGGCCTGGGTCACCTGCGTCCAGATCAGTTCAAGCTCATCGGAACGCTTCGGTGCGGAATAGGAAGTTCCGGGAACTACCGTATACTTTCCTTTCTTCATGTATTCATTGACGGTAGTCACCTTGAAGTAGTCACGCCAATCCTTTTCGATGGAACTCTGGGCAGGTCCTGCCATGCTGCGCCACGAATCCTTGTTGAAGGTCTCGCCGTTGGAATCCGGGTTCTTTGTATCGATTACCCAGGTCGTGTTGTTGATCTGCAGCGAACCGTCAGTATAATTCGCGCCAAGAGTGTATGTCTTGCCTGTCCACGGGCTGGTCCATTTGAC
>DGEQ01000111.1:4446-13758 GCA_002386045.1 Hungateiclostridiaceae bacterium UBA3922
GAGGTAGTTGAGGATCTCCATGCAAAGTTCCGGGTATTCTGTATACGCGCCGATCGACCAGATGCGGTTGCCGCCGAGCATGCTCATGCCGTATACAGCCGGCGCTGCATCCTCGGGAACCAGCGGAAGCATCATCTTGCCCTGGTTCATATGCTCGGTCGTGTTGTAGGCGGCTGATCCTGCAAAGTTGAAGATGGAGAAGAATGTGCCGCCTGCCTTGACCTTTTCGGACATCTGGTCCCAGGTCTGCGTCATGGAGTTGGGGTCGAGCAGGTTGTTCTGATAAAGCTTGTTGAAGAATCTCAACATTTCAAGGTACGGCCCGTTTTCCATGAGCGCATCATAGTATTCGCCGTTCTTTGGATTATACAGGCCCACATGGTGTTCGTCGTAGCCATAGTACGCGGTCGCCATTGATTTGACGTACATGACCATGTCCCCGTCCCAGTCAGGCCAGAGCGATACGGCGTATGTCTCCCTGCCGTTCTCGTCTTTCGGGCAGATCTCCTTCATCTTCTTGAGTAATTCCAGGTAGTCGTCAAGGTTCTTGACCTTGGGATATCCAAGCTGCTTGTACAGGTCCCACCTGATATCCCATGTATAGAAGAAGCTCTGATGGTCATCCTTGCTCATGGCGACGCCATGGCCGATACCATAGATGTGTCCGTCACCTGATATCTTTCTGTTGGTTTCGAGGGCGATCTGGCAGTTTTTCCAGATCATCGGGGCATATGTCTTGCAGAGGTCTCCTTCCTCCCAGTCATAGAGAAGCCCCAACTGCACGGCTTTCTTGTACTCAGCGCCGTTGTCGCCCCATACCACGATGTCACCCAGGTCGCCGGATTCCACGAGCGTTTCGTATGTACCTTCCGTGTCCGGGATGATGTTCAGTCTTACGTTGAACTTGTCTTCCAGCAGTGCCGCATACCAGCCGATCTGCGTACCGCTCCAGTTGGCAAGCTGTGAATATACGTCCAGTGTGATGAGTTCCTGTGGTTTTTCAGCCGCTTCAGTGCTTTCCACCACCTCTATTTCTCCGCTGCCGGCTTGCTCCTGGGATATCGGCTGGTCTTCGGCTGTTCCCGTTCCTGCTTCATCTGATGTATCTCCTGCTGCCGGCAGGCCGTCCGCAGCATCACCACCGGCACCGCCTGACGATGTCCCTCCTCCGGACGGATCCTGATCGCCTGCTGGGCCTGACTGATCAGTCTTCGATCCGTCGCCTGCCGATACATTCTGACCGTCTGCCGGCTCTTCGCCTTTTGTACAGCCGGTGATCCCAACCACCATGGTAAGGACAAGCATGATGCTCAGGATCATGGATACGATTTTCCTGATTGCTTTCACCTTTTCCATTCAGAGCACCCTTTCATAGATAATATGTTTCATCCGGACCAGCGCCCGGTAAGCGGTCTTTTTCAAATCAGCCCTTTATGGCTCCAAGCATGATACCCTTGACGAAATGTTTCTGCATGATCGGGTAAACAAGCAGTATCGGTATGGTCGTCGCCATCGCGATGGTGTACTTGACGACCTTCGAATTCAGAGTGTTTTCCAGTGCCACGTTCGTGCCTGTGCCGCCGGACATGAGCGCTTCAAGGTCAGACGCCTTGACAAGGTAAAAATACAGCCTGTGCTGAAGCGTGAACAGGTGCGGCGAACTTTTCATGAGTATCAGTGAATCCTGGAATGAATTCCAGTTGCCCACGGCGCCGAAGACCGCGATCGTCGCGAGGATAGGTTTCGACAGCGGCCATATGATCTTCCGGAAAATAGTAAAAGTCGACGCGCCGTCTATAAACGCGCTTTCCTCAAGTTCGCCCGGGATCGACTCGATATAGGTTTTGACGAGTATGATGTTGAACGGCGCAACGATGCCCGGGATTATGTACGCCATGTAATTCTCCGTCAGACCCAGCATCACCATGTTCATATACCACGGTATCAGGCCCGCGTTGAAATACATCGTAATGACGAGGTAGCGGTACCAGAAGCTTCGTTTCCAGAGCTTCTTCCTGGTCACAAGATATCCCGCCAGGGCACTTGCAAACACCATCAGCGCCGTTCCGAAGATCGTTCTCGTCACGGTCACGATAAATGCATTTCCAAGGTCGTTGACCTCTTTCAGGGCGATGTAGTTCGAAAAGTTGATCCCGATGGGATAATACGTGACAGCGCCTTTCAGCACGAGGTCATTGTTGGAGATAGTATTTATAAACAGGTAGTAGAACGGGAATATACAAAGCAGCATAAAGATCGTGAACATCGTGACGTTGATCACATCGAATATGACTTCGCCCGGACTTTTGCGGTATCCGGAACGCCGGACGTTTCTGACGCTGAGCCCCTTTGAGTTCATCATCCTGCACCTCCTAGATTATCCCTTCGCCGCGGATGAACTTTGAAATCCTGTTCGCCAACATCAGGAGAGCAATGCTTACCAGTGATTTCGTCATCCCGATTACGGTAGAAAGCGGGATCCTTCCGCCGGTGATACCGATGTTGTATACATACAGGTCAAGGACTTCTATCACGTCCTTGTTGTTTGCGTTCTGGAACATCAGGTACTGTTCGAGCCCGTTGCTGAGAGCTCCCGCTATGGTGAGCAGCAACAGTACCAGGTATGTTGGCATGAGGCCCGGCACAGTGATATGCCAGACTTTCCGGAAACGGTTCGCACCGTCTATCGTGGCAGCTTCGTACAGTTCCTGGTCGATCCCCGCGATCGCGGCAATGTAAACTATGGCACTCCAGCCAAGGCTCTTCCACATGCCCCACAGAAGCATCTTGAGCCACGTATTTTCCGCACTCATCAGCCAGTTGACATTCCGGTTTGCATTGAAAAGTTCAAGGAACGAATTCAAAAAGCCTTCCGTACTGAATATGGCAAGAGCGATAGCATACACCAGCACCCAGCTTATAAAGTTGGGTATGGTGGTCAATGTCTGGACAACACGTTTGAAACGGTTGCTTTTGATCTCATTTAGCAGGATCGCGAATGCCATCGGCACCCAACTCGTCAGGATGCCAAGGCCGCTCATCACCAGCGTGTTCCTCATGACCCGTACTATATCCTTTACCGTTGCCTGGTTCCGGAACAGTATCGTAAACCATTTGAACCCTACGAAATTCTCCCGGCTCAACGTGCCGCCCGCTTCGTAATCGAAGAACGAATAGCGCCATCCGTACAGCGGAAGGTACAGGAATACAAACGCCAGGATCAGGATGGGCAGCAGCATGAGGAAGAGAGAGTACTTTTCCGGCATCTCCATTTTTTCTTCTTTTGGGAGCCGCCTCTCGGAAACAAGTATTATAAGGCTGACCACGAATAAAACGACCGCAAGGCCCGCATAGAAATAGAAAACGGAAGGGAACACCACCTGCGCACGCCTTGCGCCCCTGGAAGCCTGGAGTTCCAGGTAAGCCTTATAGATCCCGTACAGTCCGCCGGCCGTCAGAAGGGACCCCACGAAAGGGAACCAGGCTCCGCGGGATTTCATACGGTTGTTGCCCAGAGACATGCATCCCCCGATCCCGCAAAGGACCGCACCGGCAATGACGACGGCTGATGCGGCGCTCAGCAATACGAACGTGGACTTGCTTACCGCGCCCTGCCTGAACATTGCCGTAAACCTGGTAGTAAGGTTCGAAAACGACAGCCCTGTCGTAAACAGTGAAATATTCCTGTTTATCAGGTTCGAAATGCGTGCCGGGTTAAGCCCGGGGAAAAACAAGCTCAGGCACAGGACAAGTGAACATATGCGAAGGATGCCGTGCAGTATCACGGACGGTTTCGCAGCTCCGGGAACATTGACGGTAACAGGTTTGTTCGGTTGTATAGCCGTGTTGTTCGCAGTGTTACTCATAACAGATGTTCTCCTTAACGATAAAGCTGGTATCACGTATCGTAAGGGCTGCACGAACAAGGGGATCAGGGCGCGGCCCGCCTGAAGGGGCCGCACCCTTTAGCTTGTACATCAGGCTTTCTTTTTTCTCCTTGCAGTCAGGAAAATGCCAAACGATGTAATCGCGCCGCCCAATGCAAACATGATCTCGCCCGGTACTCCGCCGGTCCCGGGCAATTCGCCGGAAGTTGCCGAACCTGCCGATGCGCCCTGCGCGCCGGCATCCTTGCTGAGCCCGGAAACCGTAAAGGTTATGGTAATGCTCTTTTCCGGCATGCTGTACGAGATAGCCTGTGTCCCGGTCGAAGTGTATTCGTTGAGTATGTCTATCTGTGCATATTCACCGTCAGTATTGACCGTAAACTTCGTCTGGGCCTTGCCGCCGTCAAAGGATGTCTTCACGTCGCTTATGGTCACAAGCCCCTTATCGATCAGCACGCTGGGTATGTCAGTGGAGACGAACAGCATGCGGATGAAGGTATCGGTACCCAGACCCATTGGACCAAGTTCGACACCGACCGTATATGTTCCGTTGCCGGTAACGGCTGCATCTGTGAATGATCCGCCGTAATCGACCTGGTTGTTGTCGTCATCCCATCCGGTCAGGTGTGTGAAGTTATCGGTGTGCTTGCCGTAATTTTTTTCGTTCCACTGGTTCCTGAAAATATAGGATTCCGTCTGTATTCCGAAGTAAGCATTGTAATCGGCTGCCAGGGCGGCATCGATGTCGATCTCCGCCTCTTTCTCCTTCTTCGGCCTTTCACCGCGGATGAATGCGAATTCGACTTCCATGGTTTCCACGGATTCGAAATCGGCCGGGTCGACTATCATCCAGCCGGCGCCATCCAGGTTCCCGTCATAGGAACGCGCATTGTCCGGAAGCTCGCTGACCCACTCGTTGTATATGTTCATGCGGGTCTCTTTTCTGTCATCCGAGCTTGTATAGCCTTTCGAAAACTCTATTTCCTTTCCGTTGACCCTGATGGATCTGATCATTATGAACCAGCCGGGATGCGAAATCTCTGCATCCTTTATGCCAAGAGCGGTGAACGCTACGCCGGATGCTGCTTTATCCTCAGTGCCCGTGAAGTCGAGTGCGACTTTGTAATAGCCGGGATCCGTCACTGTCGCGTTCGTCGCTTTGACATCTGCCGGCTCGTCGTCAATGAAATATGTGTATTTCCAGGCCGTATCGGCGTACATGATATATGCCTCAGCCGTCGGCTGTATAAATTCGAACGTTACTTCAACGGTTTCGACTGAATCAAACGCTTCCTTGTCAACGATCATCCAGGCAGCATCGTCAACTTCACCGTCGTAAGACCTGGCATCGTCGGGAAGCTCTCCGACCCACTCATTGTAAATGTTCATACGGGTGACTACCTTGTCGTCCGAACTTGTATAGCCTTTTTTGAAGCTAATCGATTTGCCGTTGACCTTGATATCCCTGATTTTAATGAAATAGCCCGGGAATGTCCTTTCACCGGTCTTTATGCCGAGCGCGGTGAAAGCGAGGCCGGATGCCACTTTATCCTCTGTCTGCGTAAAGTCGAGACCTACAGTATATGTGCCGGGTCCGGTGATGGTAGCGTTCGTTGCAGCTACGCCGTTTTCCGGCTCGCCGCCCCAGTACTGGTACTTCCAGTCTGCATCGGCATACATCAGGTACGCAAGGTCCGACGGCGCATGCAGCCTGAAGGAAACTTCGATCGTCTTTACGGAAGCGAAAGCCTCTTTGGATACAATAACGGCCGACACATCGGAAATGTCATTGTCAAAGCTCCTTGCGTCGTAAGGTATCTCCGCGACCCACTCGTTGTAAATATTCATACGGGTCACAATACCGTCATCAGAGCTTGTATAACCTTTAGTGAATTCGATTTCTTCTCCGTTGATGCTGATCGACAGAAGTTCGATCGTGTGGAAGGGATAGTAAAGTTCGCCCTGGTCGATGCCAAGCGCTGTGAAAGCTATGCCCTTCGCCTCACCATCCTTGGTCCCGGTGAAGTCAAGGCTGACCGTGTATTCCCCCGGACCGGTCACATCTGCATTGACTGCCTTTACGCCGGAGCCATCATCAGCGCCCCAGTACTGGTTCGTCCATGAAGCATCGGCATACATCAGATACGCATATGGGATATCTTCGGTCGTATCTGCCACAGCAGGCACGGATGCGATGCTGATCAACAGGACCAATGCCAGCATTAGTGAAATGAGCTTCTTCATTATGTATTACTCCTTTCTTTTATTATTTGATATCTATCACAACCGCCGATGCGGTCCCATACCGGTCATGATATGATCCTGCCCTGTCCGGTCAACCTATTTTCTTTACAGATTTCCCGGGCTGAATGGTCCCGCTGACATATACCTGTTCCTCGTGTTTTTTCATCGGTCCTTCGATCTGCTCTATCAGTTTGATCACAGCCTGTTCTCCGATCTTCTGGGCATCCTGGCGATAGGTGGCAAGCCGCGGCCGCAGATGCGAGGCAAGGTCGATACCGTCGAAGCCGACCACGCTTATATCGTCCGGCACGGTAAGGCCGCGTTTTTCAAACACCCTCAGCCCGCCGAGATACGAGTAGTCATCCGGGTAAATGATGCACGTCGGAGGATCCGGGAGTGATAAGAGCTGTTTTGTCGCCTCGGCGCTTGCCTCGGGATCGTGGTACTTGCCCTTCACTATATATTCTGCGGGCGTCCGGATGCCCAGTTCCATGCAGCCCTTGTAAAAGCCTTCGATACGCTTCTGCGTGATATAGCCGTTTTCCTGGCCATGGATGAAAGCTATCTTCCTGTGTCCCATGCCCGCGACATAATGGACGATTTCCACCATGCTCGCCACATTGTCCGTCATAACCGACACGCATCCGGAAAAAACGTGGTCCAGCACGACGATCGGCAGTTCGCTGGCTGCAAGTTCGACTACTTCGGGATCCTCGAACCGCGCTTCCATGATTATCACACCGTCACAGTTGCGGTAAGCCGAATGGTTGTAAAAGCTCATTTTGTAATTTCCGACACGGTCGCTGACGAACATTATGTCATACCCGAGGTCCATCGCAGTATTGCGGATGCTGTCGAGAACGTTTGCGAAGTATTCATGGTTTATCTGGTCGGCAAACAAAACGCCTATCAGGTAAGATCGTTTGGTCTTGAGAGAACGTGCGGCAGCGTTCGGGCGGTACCCCAGGTCACGCGCCACTTTCCTTATACGCTCGGCCGTGGCCGGGTTGACGTCCGGCTGGCCGTTCATAGCCTTTGATACGGTAGAAACCGATACGCCGCATATCTCTGCTATCTGCTTGAGCGTTACCAAGGTGAGCCTCCAAAAATACGAAATCGTTTTCGTAATATAATAATAAAATGTTTTATAGGCAATTGTCAACACCTATATATGGCGCAAATCCAGCTACACATAGCCATTTTATAAACGTTTTCGAAAAAATGCAGCCTGATTTCGCTTTTTCCGCTGTATTTTTCTGCCGACACAAAACATGCCGGCAAATCGGCAGTTATTTCGATGCATATGCTGCTGCCTGCTGCATGCAAAACGCGATGCATATAAAAACCCCCGATGGCATGATCCCATCAGGGGTTTTTCTGGTCGGAGTGACAGGATTCGAACCTGCGGCATCTTGGTCCCAAACCAAGCGCGCTACCAGCTGCGCTACACCCCGCCGAACCGTGCATCCGTAACGGACGGTACATCTGACCGCATCGCAGCCTATGGCCGCACCTCCGGATGGCGAATATATTTTACTATACGCCGGCCAAATAATCAATGGTATTATGCGCTTGTACGCCGTCTGTCCGGTCGTCACGGCGCCTTTTAACCATTTTGAAAGATAATTGTAACAGTAACATAACTTGCCCCCCTTTACACCACTGCCTTATAATTTAATCATGGGGAAGTTAGAAGATCTTGATATGGCAGTAGGCAGAAGGAACTTCAGCAAGCGCGGGCTGAAGCGGATACTTGGGCAGACGAGGCGGGCCATCCAGGATTATGAGATGATCCGCGAGGGCGACAGGATCGCTGTCGGCGTTTCGGGCGGAAAGGATTCGCTGACCCTGCTCATCGCACTCAGGAAACTCATGGACTTCTATCCTGTCAGCTTCGAAATCAGGGCGGTCACGCTTTCCATGGGGATCGGCGAGCCGGACTATTCACCCGTAAAGCAGCTTTGCGATGACATCGGAGTGGAATACATCATTGAAGATACATACATCGGGAAAATAGTATTCGAAGCACGGCAGGAAAACAATCCATGCTCCCTGTGCGCGAACCTGCGGAGAGGAGCGCTGAACAACGCGGCGCTCAGGCTCGGCTGCAACAAGGTGGCCCTTGCCCATAACCGGGACGACGCCATAGAGACCCTGCTTCTGAGCACTTTTTATGAGGGCCGTATACATACATTTTCACCGGTCACATACCTCAGCAGGAAGGACATCCACGTGATCAGGCCCCTGCTGTACGTGGAGGAGAAGCAGATCAGGTCTTTCATAAAAGACAACGGCATACAGGTCGTCCACAACCCATGCCCGGCCAACGGCCATACAAAACGTCAATATATAAAGGATCTTCTGACAGACCTTTCGCTCGACAACAGGGAAATCAAAAACAATATTTTCGGTGCCATAAAACGCTCAGGCCTGAACGGCTGGCACGAGTAACGGAGGTCAAAATGATCAGGAACAAAGGAAGAATCAGGCGATTGGCTGCTGTCTTTGCCGTAGTTTTCGCTGTCATATCCCTCACAGCTACAGTCACATATGCAGCCGATCCCACCGCTGTCAATGTCATTTACGAGGAAACGACCACCCATACGATAACAAAGGGTGTCACGCTGGACAACATAGTCAGGTTCACAAAATCGGGGTGGTACAACCTGCATGTCCTCAAGATCGATCTGAGGCAGAAACACATAAGCGTCGATACGCTCACCAATCCCGAATCCTTTGCGCTGCGCACTTCCACACTGAAACTTGCCCAACAGTCGGGAGCGGTGGCCGCTGTCAACGGCAGCTTCTTCACGCCCTCCGGCACCGGCTACGGATTCCCTGTCGGTGGTATCGTGAAATCTTCCGAATTACAGAGCGTTTCCGACAACATAAACAGGTACAGTAACTCCATGGCTTCATTCTCCATCACGACCGACAACGAGGCAGTACTTGATTTCTGGAAGGCCGATCTGAAGCTGGTCTCGGAGGAAAGCGGAGCAACACTTGCGTTCCAGCATTACAATAAGAAAAGCTGGAATGATTTCAGCGAGATATACGTTTTCGACAGGAAATGGGGCGAAAAAGCCTTCGGAGCGACCGAAGACATGCCGGACATGTTCCAGATGGTCGTGGACGAAGGGGTCGTGAAGCGCATGGTCTCGGGAAGCCCTGCCCTGACGAT
>DGEQ01000145.1:0-163 GCA_002386045.1 Hungateiclostridiaceae bacterium UBA3922
GTCTGGGGCGTATCGCCGTCGTAAGTGTATGTTTTGACGTCCACTCCCGCTTCCGTGATAAGCTCGTGGAGTTCGGCGGTCTGGTCCTGTGAAAGGGCTTTCGTGGGAAAGATGAACAATGCCCTGGAGGATTCGTCCTTGAGGATGGCGTCCATGACCGGGA
>DGEQ01000145.1:444-741 GCA_002386045.1 Hungateiclostridiaceae bacterium UBA3922
TGCACTGCCCGGATCGCGCTGGCCTGGTGCGAATAGAGTTTCCTGACCCCTCTCTTTTCGAGCGCCCTGATGATGCGCTCATCCAGGAATCCCGGGAAGTCTTCGTAAACCGCCTCCCTGGCCGGCAATTCCACCCAGGCGGTGATGTTTCTCATCATTCCTTCCGACGATCTGATGTGCTCCAGCATTTGCTCAAGGTTCATGGCATCCTCCGAACATATATTCTGTTAATATTTTAATGCAAAACAGGGGTGATGTAAAGGAAAGAGAGCCGGCGTCGGGAACCGGCATGAAGGG
>DGEQ01000145.1:967-4643 GCA_002386045.1 Hungateiclostridiaceae bacterium UBA3922
CGCCGGGGACCGGCATAAATGGCCGCTGCCTGTGGACCTGGCGCGGGATCACCCGCCGCAGTCGTCCTCACCGAAGGCCCGGATCAGGCCGGCCACTTCTTCATATGACTCCGCCCGGAAGACTTTTTCCCTCAGCCGCGCGGAATTTTTGCAGCCCTTGATGTACCAGGCGATATGCTTCCGCATTTCCCGCACGCCGATATATTCGCCCTTGTACTCGATCATCATGTCGAGATGGCGCAGCATCATTGCCTTTTTTTCTTCAATGTCCGGCTCGGGCAGTACCTGGCCTGTCCTGAGGAAGTGGATTATCCTTTTGAATATCCACGGGTTGCCCTGGGCGCCCCTGCCCACCATAACGCCATCGCAGCCCGTATATTCCAGCATGCGGGCGGCATCCTCCGGGGAGCGGACATCTCCGTTCCCGATGACGGGTATCGAGACCGCTTTTTTGACCTCCCGTATTATTTCCCAGTCAGCCTGCCCGCTGTAAAACTGTTCCCGTGTCCTGCCATGGACGGTCACAGCGGCCGCGCCGCATTTCTCTGCCAGGACGGCAAGTTCGACAGCATTGACATGCCCATCGTCCCAGCCCTTGCGGATCTTGACCGTAACGGGTTTCTTCGATGCCGATACTACGGCGCGTATGATCTCGCCGGCAAGACCGGGCTTAAGCATGAGTGCGCATCCGTCCCCGTTTTTCGTGATCTTTGGCGTGGGACAGCCCATGTTTATGTCTATGACGTCAGCCGCCGAGTCATTCAGCTTTTCAGCGGCAAATGCCATTATTTCCGGCTCGGATCCGAATATCTGAACTGCCGCCGGCAGTTCTGCCCCGGCGAGTTCTGCCAGTTGCCAGGTTTTTGCGTCATCGTAGTACATGCCCCTGGCGCTTATCATCTCAGTACACACGAATCCGCAGCCCTGCTCTTTGCACAGGATCCTGAATGGCATGTCGGTGACGCCTGCCATCGGCGCGAGGAATATGTTGTTGTCCGGTACCAGTGAACCTATCTTCATCCGTCATACCCCGAGTACCTGATCACGCTGCGAAGCGGCATTAGATGAATGCCGGCGCATTGCCTGACTGCCGCTTCTGCGCTGATTATCAATGCAAAAGCGAAATAATAAAGCGGACCCTGGAATGCCCAACCAAGACCCGCTCATACCTGGTGCCCCGGAGAGGAATCGAACCCCTATCAATGGAACCGGAATCCATTATCTTATCCATTAGACCACCGGGACATTGCTCCGCTATAGTATTATAGCCTAATTTAGATGTTTTGACAACAGTTACGGAGCCTCCTTACTTTTCCTGCGATACTCATGATTTTCCGCGGGTCCTTGAGTCCGTCGGTCTCGACACCGCTGCTCACGTCGACGCAATACGGGCGGAACTGCAGGACGGCCTCTTCCACGTTGTTTTCGTCGATGCCTCCTGCCAGGAAATATTGCCGGCCGATGCCGGGTATCACGGACCAGTCGAAAGGTCGCCCGATGCCGCCGTATTTCCCTTCCTGGTATGCATCCAGCAGCACATAGTCACCGGGGAATGAGGCCGCTTTCATGACTTCTTCCCGGGACCTTATCCGGAAGGCTTTTATCACTTTTTTGGATGTATGTTTCCGCAGCGTCTCTACATACCCGGCATCTTCGTCTCCGTGGAGCTGGATGAGATCGATCACGTCCAGGTCACAGAGCCTGATGATATTTGCTGGTTTTTCATTTACAAAGACACCAACGGCTTTGATGGACGGATCGAGCAGGGCTTTCAGGTCCCTTGCCCTTGCTTCATCGATCCGCCTTTTGCTTTCTGCGAAAACGAAACCTATATAATCCGGGCGCGCTTCGTTCACCGCTTCTATATCCTCTTTCCTGGTCAGACCGCATATCTTTATTTTTGTTACGCCTGGTGCTTTCGCCATGTCCGGTGTTCTCATGGTTTTCCCCACCCCCGTCATTTTCGCAATTTACGTGATCCCTTCATCCCGGGACTCTTCCCGTTCCCGTCACTCCTGGCTGTTCTGCCGTTTCGGCACCTCAGCCCGTATCGCTCATGATACGCTCCGCCTGCACCGGTTTCTATCAACCGTCAACCTGTCCTGATCAGCCGTTTCCTGCATCGCTCCCGGCTCCTTCGCGGATTTCATTCTTACTCTTTGCCATATCCTTTCCCTTCAGCTTTCCCCCTCAGGTATGAGAGCATGGCTTTCCTGTCGCTGCTCTTCATGAGGCCCTCTCCTATCAGCACCGCATCCACACCGGCTTTTTCGAGCAGCAGTATATCTTCGCGGGTACTGATGCCGCTTTCCGCAACGTAAGTTATCCCGTCCGGCACCAGTTCCCTCAGCTTGATGCAGTTGTTGATATCGACTTCGAAGGTCCTGAGATCCCGGTTGTTGACGCCGATCACCCTGGCTCCCGCTTCCAGCGCGGACCTGATCTCTTCCCCGGTATGGGCTTCCACGAGGGCGGAAAGCCCCAGTTCATCACAGATGCCGATATATTCTGCCAGTGTTTCGGTATCCAGCAGCGCGCAGATCAGCAGTACGGCGTCGGCACCGATGAGCTTCGACTGCCATAGCTGGTACTCGTCAATAATAAAATCCTTGCGGAGTACCGGGATATCAACGACCCTGCTGATCTCCCGCAGGTAAGCATCCGACCCCAGGAAGTATCCTGGTTCTGTCAGGACGGAAATCGCGTTGGCTCCTGCTTCAGCATACTCGCATGCGATCATGGTATACGGGAAATCCTGCGCTATGATCCCTTTTGAGGGCGATGCCTTCTTTACTTCGCAGATGAACGATATCCCGCTTCCTTTCAGTGCCTTTTCGAAGGCAAAGGGTCCGCGCATGCCGTGCCCTGGTGCGCCAAGTCCGGCTAAATCGTGCTCCGCTGCACTATTTCCGGGCGCGTCATGGCCCGGCAAATCACGGCCCGGTATTTTATTGCCCGACGTACCGCATCCCGCCGCGTCACGTCCTGACGCGTGCTTCAGCAGGGAAACCTGCCTTTTCAACTCATCCAGCGGCATCCGCTTTTTTGCGGCCTCCACCCGCTGCCTGGCGGAAGCCGCCAGTTTATCCAGGATCATTTTTGACACCTGCCTCTTTGCCCCCACTGATGAGGCTCTCCACTTCCGAAGCTATGTGCATGACCCGTGAATACCGCAGTACCATCCTGTATTTTGTCACACGCACGCTGTCGTACCTGGATATCTTTCCAAGGTCGTTCCTTGCGAGGTCGACCAGCATGTCGTGTTCCGCCAGCTCTTTTTCATCCGCAAGCAGTTCCTCCTCCAGCGCTTTGTCTTCGCGTTCGTCCCTGCCTCGCGGCCTCGTGCCTGCTAACGGGAATGTCGTAAGAACGCCGTCTTTAAGCCTTACCAGGGTTTCCGGAGACGTGCTGATCACCTGTGCGTCATCGATTTGCATCATCACCATGTACGGCGACGGGTTGGTCGTCCTCAGGACGCGGTATGCGTCAAGGAGGCTGCCCCTGTATTCGGTCTCAAAGCGCCTGGAGATGACCGCCTGGAATATATCGCCGTTCCTGATATATCCTTTCGCCTTTTCGACCATGTGACAGTACTCTTCTTTCGTGGTGTTGCAGGTGAAAACAGGCCTGGCCGGTCCCGTACTCCTGTCTGCTCCGGTTTCCGATCCTGCCGGAA
>DGEQ01000145.1:4892-6677 GCA_002386045.1 Hungateiclostridiaceae bacterium UBA3922
CGGCAAAAGTGCAGAAAATAAAAAAGCTTTTGTCCCGGAAAAGGGACAAAAGCCTAAGCTTCTGCGGTGCCACCCAAATTGACGCATGATGCGCCCACTCATTCATGCATACCATCATATGCATCCTGCTGATAACGGGTCGGACCCCCGTAAGCGCCTACTCTCCTACGATTTCGGGCTTCCCTCACAAGTCCATTCACAATGTTCCTGCAGCCGCATTCCCACCGCCGGCGGCTCTCTGGATACAGGAGTCCACTGCTACTCGTCTTGCTCCTCGGTTTGGTCAGATTTGTTTCGCACTTTAAATATGTCGCGTATTTAGGGAAAATTATAGCAGCGGACTGGTGCGCTTGTCAACAGTAAATTTCAAACCTGCAGCGTCCATATCGGCATGATCGTACCCGGATACTGCACTGATCAGTGATCCAGGTACTCCCGCGCGCACGACAGGTACTCGAACGCAAATACCGGATCGGAGGAGATCCTGAACGTTATCTCCAGGTGCTCGTTTACACTAAGTATCTCATCATAATCGTCCCGCAGGAATATTTCCAGCAACACTTCATCGAAGTCTGCACCGGCGTTCCTGTCGCCCACGAAATCATACATGGCTTTCATGTTTTCCCCGACACTGTCGTATGGTTCGCCGAAACCGTCAAGTTCATAAAAATGGAACCCGTCGAAAGATGCGGTGAAAGTCTCCCTGTCGTCCACCGAAATGCTTTTCAGGCGATAATAGACGCCTCCATGCATATCCCAGCCGGTGGATTTGTATATCCCGTTATCGTAATCAAAATACATGCTGCGCCGATGCCTGTATTCCAGGCCCGGGAGCAGCCGCCCGGCCGTTTCGTCGAACAATCCCGCATCGAAAAAGTAGTACCCTGTTTCATCATGCTCGAAATAGTTTGCCATGTGATAAATGAAAACAGTCAGCCCGTCCCAGTCGAGGGCTTTCCCGGGGCCGAACTCCGGCAAAAGGCGCAGTTCATATCTGTGGTGAGGTCCTTTATATCCATGGCTTTCACCCTGGTAATCCAGGAAAAGCCTGATAAGCTCCCCGGTCACCCTGGGATCGCTGTCGGCCTGCAGCGCGTTCCTGAGCCTGTCAACGGCGTTCATGCCTGATGCATCCTGGTCAGCATTATCCGGCGTATCGGCATCATTCCCCGACTCCTGCGGCTCCGCCGGTCCGGTCGGAGTTTCCGCAGCATCAGTGTCATCCGGCATTCCGGTGCCTGTATCATTCCTGCCGCCCGCGTCTGCCCCGGGATCCGTGCCTGTCCCGGTACCCATATCTGCGCCGGTATCTGCACCTGTTCCGGTACCCGCATCTGCGGCGTCGTCCTTCCCGCCGGCCGGTCCGCATGACGCAAGCAGGCATATCATCAACAACAGGGCCATCGCGGCTGCACATATCCTAAGGGTGTGCCTTCTTTCACTGATCCGCTTTCCCCGTATACCAGTTCCCATCAAAACCGACTCCCTTCAAAAACGCTCCTGCTAAAACCGACTCCCGCTAAAACCGGCTATCTTCAAACCCGGTTGTCTTCAAAACCGGCTCCCGTCAGGACTGATCCCCCCCAAAGCCGCTCCTTTCGCCCGGCAACGGCATCCTCACCTGAACAGCTGCATGAGCCAGTTGATGATCAGGATATCGAAAACCATGCCGAAAATAAATTGCCACGTGAACACTACCAGGAATATGAACCTGCGGAACAGCACGTTGAACCGGAATATCGCATTGATCCCCCTCGTCAGGACAGCCGCGCCCCATACCATGAT
>DGEQ01000145.1:6875-12940 GCA_002386045.1 Hungateiclostridiaceae bacterium UBA3922
CACCAGCAGCAGGTTTTGCACGATGGGAGAACTCTTATCGATGAAATCCAGGGAAAATACATAATTGAGGATCATCGAAACCGGGACTATCAAAAAGTGCGACAATATATATACCTTCATTACCCTGGCCGCAGTGGGCCGCACCGGAGGCTCCTGCTCTCCCGCCTTGATCCCGGTATTCGCGATGAACTGGGCCTCTTTCCGCTTGAAATACCGGGATATGTCGAACAGCGGCACGCAGGTGCATATAACGTCGACAAGCCCCAGCACCAACAGGACAAGGACAGCCATGCTTGCGTTGTAAACGATATCGGGTACCAGCTTGCCAAAAAACAGTTCCCTGGTAAGGGCCATTGTATACTTCACATCAGTACCCAAAAAATCGATCGCCCCTACTACAACGATCCCGGCTATGAGCGTCGCCCTTCTGTCCGTAAGCCCATCATGGAGCCTGACAGGCAACAACAATATATCCAGCAGTTTGTTCTTCAGCTTTTTCATATTTGCTCCTTTTGACCTCTGTATTTATATGACATTCAATCATCGGCTTTGGTTCCTTGTGCCATGCCTTTTTTCTGTTCCCGGGCACAGCGCTTTTTTCTAGCCTTTCCTCAGCTGCATCCTGATCATAACATAACTCGCGGGCAGCAAGATCAGCGATGCGCCAAGAAGGACCAGCACCGGCAGCATCATCACGGATGTATCGGACGGGTCAAGCAACAGCCCGTTCAGTGCATCAAGGGCCCACCCCTGCGGCGTCAGCAGTGATAGAAGCCTTATCCTTTCGGGCATCTCGACGAAGTTCCAGAAGCATCCTCCCACGAACCCCGTAAGCAGCGCTATCACGGGTGCCCCTGCCTGCAACTGTGCCTGCGTCTTCAGTATGGATGACAGGAACATGCTGATGGCAACGACAGCCAGCAGGTACGACAACAGCGCGATATATGACAGGATGCCGTTGAACAGCACTATTCCGAACAAGAGCCGGAGTATCATGCCAAACATCGCTATCTGCAGGACGCCAGCCGCAAAAAGTGCCAGTATGCTGCCCCCGAAAGATACGGCGACTGCCCCGCGCCCGGCGCTCAGCCTCTTTATCGTGCCATTGGTCCTTTCTTCGACCAGCCAGCCGATTCCGAACAGCATGAAAAACATTATGAATGCCGTGATCAGCCCGGCAGAAGATGCTGTCGCAGCCGGCATCGAGACCCTGTCCACGGCCTCGGCGGCGGTCCCCCTGAGTTCCCTGTAATCGATGGTCATCAGCGGCTCCGGCTCCCAGAAGGAATCGGAGTACGCGATCACCTCGTCCCTGAAGCTGCTTCCCTTATCTATGCCCAGTTCGTCGTACTTGCTTGTCACGCTGTTTGCAGCCAGGTTGTTCATTATCAGCCTGAACGCCTCTCCTGCCACGACCTCCCTGACGAAACCGGCCGAGTAAGACGACGGTGAACTGTACATTTCTATCAGTCCGTCGCTTTCTCCGCGCTCAAGGGCTTCCCCGAAGCCCGGCTTTATGATATAGACCTGTTCCACCTGGCTGTTCTCCAGCATTTTCCCCGCCTCATCCCGGTCCGCGAGGATAAGGCTTATGCCTTCCTTGCCTTCCAGCCGGTCAGCCAGGAGCCGGGAACTGCCGCTCATGTCCTCGTCCACGATGGCAATGGGTATCGTGTTCAGCTTCTCATACCTGAGCGCATACCCGGCCGCGACCGTTATGAGCATCGGGATGATTATCATGGCCGCGAAGAAGAGCTTGTCCGCAAGCATCATTTTAAGCTTGTAGAACGTGACCGACAAGAGTTTCATCCAGGGCTCCTCCTTCCGGCGAGTTTCATTATGAAGGCAGAAGCTGCAAACAGGGAGAGGGCCATCGCCGCCAGCACCAGGGCATGGGTGCCGGTGTCCGTGACGCTGCTGCCCGAAAACAGGACCATGAACCCGTCCATCGCCCACCTGTTTATCGTGAACACGCTGATCCTGCGGATGGCCTCAGGCATCGAGGTGAGCGGGTATATGCTCCCGCCCAGTACCGCCATCAGCAGTATGCCGAGATTGCCGATGATGTCGGCTGAAGCCGGTGTCGGTGAAACGGATGCGGTAAACACCGACCATGCGCTGACTGCAAGGATGATCGCTCCGAACAGTACAAGGACATCCTTTACCGGCGCTCCCCAGTAGTTGTTGAAAACCTTCGAAGTCAGGAGTATTATCACGCCGAACTGGACAACAAGCAGCATGACGGAAACCAGCAGCTTCGAAAGGACCACCTTCCACATCTTTACCGGCGCCGCCGCCAGCCTCGATGTTATCCCGCTGGTCCTTTCGGCCACGAGCATCTTCATCCCGGGCATGCCGGCAAACATCATGAAAACGACTATGAGGGCGGCGGTGAAATATTCTGCAGGAGTGACGCCGTACTCGTCCGCCCCTTCCTCGGATACGAATATGGATGTCCTCGCCAGCGCAGCCAGTATGTAGTCCATGGCGGCCTCGTTGAACCTGGCATCCTTTTCTTCATAAGAAAGCCCGGCCTCGGTGTCGTAATGCCAGATGGTGTTTATCGCGCCCTGGACCGCAGTCACGTAATTTGCAGCGCTTTGTACCGTGTTTTTCACTATATATGCCTGGAGCGGCATCGCGCCGTTGCCGATCACGGTGACAGGCTTGTTTTCGCCCATCGAAACGCTGTTGATGAAATCCTCCGGGATGATGATCACACCGCCGACCTCTTTGTCCACCAGGCTTTGCATCGCCCCATCCTCGTCCATTACAAGGACTTCGCTGAATATGTCGATCTCCTCGACCTGGTTGACCAGCATCCTCGTCAGCGTCGAATCCTCCCTGTCCACCACGGCTATCGGGAACGGCTCGATGAAGCTGCTCTCTTCCAGGTATGGCGACAGCGCGTAAGTGAAAAACGATATGAAGAACACAGGGACAATGAGCAGCAGGATGCATGCCTTCCAGTCCCTGAGGAAAAGCCTGATATCGTTTTTGAGAAGCGCTGTAAATGATGTCATTTCGCCTGTCAGACCCCCATGGATCGTCCCGGCCTGCCCGGCGCTGTCCGTCCGCCTGTGGTCGTCCGGGACCGATGTGCTCATACCGGCCGCCAGCCTCCGGGCCGGTACCGATGTATATGCCGCCAGCCTGTCTCCAGCCGGTATCAATAATGTGCACATTCCTGCTGACCGCCTTCAACATGTCCTATGCGCACGTGCCTGCCGCCCGCCTCCGGACCGGGACTGATGTGCACGTACCGACCGCCTCACCAGCCCAGCAGCGCGTCGAATATATGCTTGTTGTTGAGATAGAATGTCCCGAAAGACGCCATTATCTCCATCTCAAGCCTATCCATGTCCTCGTCCGAAGCAGCATACAGGTCCATGACCGCTTCTTTCCCGAAATCCGGCAGTGAAAATCCTTCTATCCCGAAAACGTCCTCGTCCGCAATGTCCATCGTGGCAGAAAGACCGCTGATGCCCAGGAACGGCAGATCCGCATCCACCCTGATCCCGGTGGTGCTGTTGGTCTTGTTCTGCTTTTTGTTTTCCCAGGACGTGTTCTCGACGGCAACGCTTATACTGCCTTCCACCGCACCGGATATGTCCGCTCCGGCGCTGATGTTCACGATCCGTTTCATCGTCATGCTGTCGATCTTATCGGAAATGTCGATGCCGATATCGATCCGGGTCTCCTCCCCGGCTTCGGCGACAGTGTAGCTTATATCAATATCCCCTTCTTTTTGCGAGTCTTTGGCCTCATTCACCAGGGAATCGATCGAAAGCCCCGTCACCCTTTTTTCGCTGCCCGCATCATCCGTGTCGTATTCCGTGAGGGTGAGCCTTACAAACCTGTGCCCGTCGAAGGCTCCGCCTGCATCTATATCCGCTTTGAACGAGCTGCCGCCCGCAGTATTGAGAAAGTCCAGGCTGACTTCCCTCCGGACGATGTCCCCGTTTTTGTCCAGCATAACGCGCATTTTGAACCCGTCCCTCAGGCGGTACGTTTCCGCGGCTTTTCCCAGTTTCTTCCTGGATCCTTCGATGTCCCTGCGGACGTTGAGCTTTTCCAGTATCTCTCTTTCATGATCGCTCAGCAGCACCGTGCCGGTCTCATCCAGCCAGCTGAACAACCTGAACAGCCCCGCATCGTCAAGCAGTTCGGTAATACCTGCGAAATTGCCGCAGGTATATGCCAGCAGCGCGTCGTCATCGGCTATGGCTGACAGAAGTTCCTTCAGCAGCAAAGTCGCCTTCTCTTCATCCAGCGTGACCAGTATCTCACGGCCCTCCGTACTGTAGCCGCCGATGTTTTCGGCCACCGTGCCGTTATCCGTGACCGTATCGTCCGTAAGGTATCCCGCCCAGATATCGGCCAGCCTGTCGGCTGATCCCCTGAAAGCCTTTCCGTCGAAGGCAAGGCTTGCGGCGATCTGCCTGCCGCTGATAAGCTTCATCGGTCTGACGGGTATGGAGAACCTGTCGTAAAGGCCCTCAAGGTCATCCCGCCGGACGCTGAAATACCTGTCAGGCAGGAAGTCCGGGATCGACAGCCAAATGGTCCCGGAATCGGAATACAGACGGGCTTTCAGGAAAGGCGCCCTTTCAAGGAGCAGGTCCGCTTCCGTATCCGAGATCCCCTTTGCCGGATCCGTCCTGGTTTTGACGATCAGCTTGGATTTGCCCAGTATATCCATCACAGCGCCAGCATCACCAAGCCCCAGGGATCCGAGCCCGCCGGAGACCTTCAGCGAAAGTTCCGTCCTGCTGCTGTAACGCTGTTCCATATACGGCCGGTATTTGTTCACCAGGGATGTGTATTTCATTTCTATGTCTTCTGCAAACGCTTCGAAGTTTTTCTTTTCCGCTTCCAGGTACAGTTCCGCCGTGCTTTTCCGCGGCAGCACCAACCAGGCGCAATATATGAGCGCGGCGATGAATACGATTATTACTGCAGCAAGGATCATTCTCCTCGTGCCTTTGCTCATTTCCATCACTCCCTGCCTAATCCCGCTTTGCCGGTGATATAGCGTGCCGCCGGCGTTGGCGCCGGATCACCCTGCATTTGCGCAGGTTTACCCCACATTGGCGCCCGCATTCACGCCTGTCAGCTTCAGCATCACCGTCTCCAGGTCATCCGCTCCGTTGGACTTCTTCAGTTCGTCGGCCGATCCCATCGCAAGTATCCTTCCTTTGTCCATGATGGCTATCCTGTCGCACAGTGTTTCCAGCTCATCGACATAGTGGCTCGTGAATATGATGGTCCTGCCTTCCTTTTTCAGTGCGGAAAGCGCCTCCAGTATGAAGCTGCGTGACTGGATATCGACACCGACGGTCGGTTCGTCCATCAGCAGGACCCTTGGGTGGTGCATCAGTGATACAGCGATATTCAGCCTTCTTTTCATGCCTCCTGAATATTGCGACACCCTGTCTTTTATCCTGTCCCCGAGCCTTACGACCTCGACGGCCTCTTTGATTCGTTCTTTTTTGAGTTTTCCGCTAAGGCCGTATATGCCCGCCCAGAAATCAAGGTTGTCCCTGCCTGAAAGCATCGGGTACAAGGCTATGTCCTGCGGTACATAACCGATCTCGCCCTTTACCATGTCCGGCTGTTCACGGACACTCCAGCCGTTGATCATGATGTCGCCCGAGGTCGGTTCCAGGATCGTCGCAAGTATCGACAGGAAGGTGGACTTGCCCGCCCCATTGGGTCCGAACAGGCCGAATATCTCTCCCTTTCCGATTTCGAAGGACAGGTCATGCAGCGCAGTGGTCCTGCCGTATTTTTTCGTGAGGTTCCTTACCTCTACTGCAATATTTTCCGCAGATGCATTATTTCCCATCATATCAACGCCTTTGACCGTTTATCCCGACGTGCCGGATATCAAACAATATTTTACCACACAAGGCCTGTTCTGAATATCGCATTGCCTGTTCCGAATATTACATTGCAATAGGTTCCCTGATACTATATACTATCCCTTGATCATATATTACCAGTAAAACCGATCATTCCATGGAAACGGGCTGTTTAGCGCAAACCGGCTGCACTGTGGAGGC